>DATIMO010000605.1:0-2248 GCA_035475215.1 Acetobacteraceae bacterium
CGGGCACCCCTCGGCTGATTCCCCCGGCGCGAACCTCAATATGAGAACTAATTCTGTTTTTCCGAAACCACGGCTTGACTTATTTCTGATTTTCAGAAATAGCTGCGGCGACATCCACCCGCCGGGAGGAAATATCAGAGCGTGCCCAATGCAGTATTTTGTCGTGATGATCGATTATGGCCGACGCGGACGCGAAGCCATCGTCGATCCCGAAATCACCCGGCGCGAAGTCATCTCGCGCATCGTCTCCGGCGAATACGGGAACATCACCTTCATTCATGAGATTGCCGATTGTTCGGTCGAGGACGTCACCGCCGACATTCTGGCGGAAGCCGCGCTCCCGGAGCTCCCGATCTCAGGCGCAAACCTGCAGGCCAATCGTTTCGATCACGCGCGCGAGCTGCGCAAGGCCGAGGCATAGGAAGGCGACTCGACTCAAGCCAACGCTCAATTCTTCTTGGGCGATTTTTCGTTCTGGGTCTCGGGCATCTTGTCCCTGCCCTGGTCGCCGTTGGCATCGCTGCCGCCTGACGTCGACGTACCGCTCCCGCTGGGACTGGGCTTCATCGAACTTCCGGTCGTCGGCGATGTGCCGGGGGTGGCGGAGCTTGCCGCGGGATCGCCGGTGACAGAACCCCGCCCGCTCGGAGCTCCGTTTTGTGCGTATGCGACGGTGCCGGCAAGCGCCAGCACAAGCGCGAACCCCATCGTGGTGAATCTCATGCGCCGCTCCTCCAGGGAATGAACGGGATAATCGCGCACGCAAAGGGCGGTTCCGGTCGGCTTCAACCCCCGGCCCGACCAACCCGGCGACCCCGCTGCAGGTGACGGGAACTTCGACACAGCGGGCGGGTTATTCGAAGTCCTACAAAGCTGCCTGATTGGAAACTCGCGGGGGGCGCCCGAGGGTGCCATGTCAAGTATCAAGTCAAGTATCAAGATTTTCAGCGTCATTGCTCTGACCGCAATTCTGGCTGGCGGCGCCTACGCACAACGAGGCGGAGGTCACGGTGGCGGCGGCGGGCACTTCGGCGGTGGTGGCGGCGGTGGAGCGCCGCGCGCGATGGGTGGCGGCGGCGGTGGACACTTCGGCGGCGGCGGTGGCGGACATTTCGGCGGCGGCGGTGGCATGCGCTTCGGTGGTGGCGCTCCGCACATCGGCGGTGGTGGTCCGCACATCGGCGGTGGTGGCATGCGTTTTGGCGGCGCGCCCCACATAGGCGGCGGTCCGCGGATCGGCGGCGGTGGCCCGCGTTTCGGAGGCGGACCACACTTCGGCGGCAGAGCAGCCGGCCCGCGCTTCAGCGGCAGAGGAGCCGGTCCGCGCTTCAGCGGCAGGCCAGCAGGCGTGCGATCCGCTGCGCGGCCCAGTTTCCATGCTGCTCAGCGTGCTGAACGTTCGCAGCGTTCGGTACGTGCGCAGCGTTCGGTCGCAGCGCAACGTGCCAACCGGAATGCGGCGGTCGGCCGCAATCGTGAGGCGGCAAGGTTCGGCCGCAACAGAGAAGCGGCAAGCTTCGCAAACAGAAACGCCAGCGTGAGGTCAAGAGCGGTGCGGAGTGCGCTGAACTCTCACGCCATGTCGAGAGCTTTGAATAACCGGGCCGGACTGATAAATCCCCGCACCCGTGCGCACATTGCCGCAACCGCGGCCACCGCAGGATGGCATGACGGCCGCGGCAGCCGAGGCGGATGGTGGCGGCATCGGCATGGAGGGTACGGCTGGGTTGGCCCGCTCTTCTGGCCATTCGCGTATTACGATATCTACGACTACACGCTGTGGGGCTATGGTTACGATGATCCGTTCTGGGATTATGGCTACGGCGACATCTACGCCGGCATCTTCTCCCCTTATGGGTATGACGCCCTTGCCGGCTACTGGCAGGACGGCGGTGGTGGTCGCCGGGTCAGCAACCGTGAGGCGCGTGCGAGCTTTGAGAGCTCGGGCAAGACGCCCGATCAATTGGCGCAACTGTGCGGCGATGACAGCCGGGACATTGCCGGTCTGCCGATCGACCAGATCCAGCAGACCCTTCAACTGAGCGATGCGCAGCGCGCCGCGCTGGACGATCTCGCCAATGCCTCGCAAAGGGCGGCCGAGCAAATCAGGTCGGCATGTCCGACCCAGATCCCGCTGACCGCGCCGGCACGTATCGCCGTCATGCAGCAGCGGATCGAAGCGATGATTGCGGCGGTGGATATTGTTCAACCGCCGCTGCAAAAGTTCTACGATCTGCTCGACGATCAG
>DATIMO010000606.1:0-5532 GCA_035475215.1 Acetobacteraceae bacterium
GTGATAGATCGTCAGGCCATCGATCTGGCGCAGCATCCGGTTGGTCAGGATGCCGTGCAGGTCCAGCGAAATCACGATCGGCCTGTGCGGCCCGGCCATTTCACGGATTGCCGTCAGCAGGGTACCCTCGGGGTCGAGATCACCATCGGCGCCCATGGCACCGTGCAAGGAAACGTAAATCGCGTCCACGGTGTGAATTTTCGCTTCGACAGCGGCCAGCAGTTCCGTGGAAAGCTGGCGCCAACCGGCGGCCGAGAGCAGGCCGGCGCTGCCGGAGCGCGCACCATAAGTGGGGACCAACTCGATGTCATGGCGGGCTTCGAAGACCGACAGGGCGCCGCTGATTGCCGTGTTGAGCCCGCGCTGGCGCAGCAGGTCGTCGCCGCGTTCGATGCGAAAATACCCGTAGTCGGATGGGACAGGGTTGAATGACGATATTTCCTGCATGCACTCGGCCAGCAGAATCCTGGGCATAACGTGTTCCTTCTCCAGATTTTTCGTTGCCGAAAGCGTCGACTGAGCGTATGATAATGGGGGATTCTCGGCCACAATGACACGCATTGCGACCCTCCTGTTTCTGCTCTTGTTGTCCGCGGGCGCGCACAGTGCCGGCTCTGTCGAGCAGATCGGTGTGGCGGTCGCGCATGGGAACTCTATCTGCTTTTCGATCGAGCACCCGGGATTGCCCACTCCTGCCGCCGTCACGTTGATCCTTCCCGACTCGCCGCAATCGATCGCGCAGGCGGAAATTACCGGGCCGGGCCCGGGCTGTCCGGGGCTGAAAAATTCGGACGCAGTGGGCTATAAGCTTCGAGTGACGCGCGGCCACGTTCACGACAACATCGTTATGATCGGTGTGCTGGATGGCGAAGCTGTACTCCGTCAGGGGCGCGTTATATCAAAGCGGCCGGGAAACAATGACCGCGTGGAGACCTTTCGATCCTGCACGAGTGCCGACGGTGTGCATCTGACCGTCTGGCGCGGCAGCCCCCTGAGTGGCGTCCGACTTTGGCACGCCTATTACTATCTCGGACAGGACTTGGTGCCGACCTGCACCGACGAGGACACGGCACCCTGAGCCACGGAGGCTAGAATGGGAAAACCGAGCGGCAAGGAGTGGGTCAGCAAGTTCCCCACGAGCACCAGCCTTGGGGATCTGAAGGGAACCTTTGCATCGAGCGCAAACAAATTCATCGATGCGCTTAAGGCGGCTGGCGCGAAGGTCGACATCTCCGCCACGTTGCGTCCGGCTCAGCGCGCGTACCTCATGCACTGGTCATACCTGATCGCGCACGGCACCGACCCGTCCAAGGTTCCGGCCATGTCAGGGGTCGATATCGAGTGGGTATACAAGGACAAAGCGGGAAAACCCGATACCGCAGCATCGAAGAAGGCCGCGAAGGAGATGGCGGATGCGTACGACATTGCGTATGAGCCCGCGCTGAAATCCCGGCACACCGAAGGCGCCGCGATCGACATGGATATTTCCTGGTCCGGCGAGCTGACAATCGCCACGGCGGACGGCAAATCCACGACCATCAAGTCCAGCCCGCGGGACGGGGGAAACAAGGAGTTGCAGGAGGTCGGCGCAGGCTACGGCGTCATCAAGCTGAAGTCGGACCCGCCCCATTGGTCGAGCGACGGGCACTGACCTTTGCGGGTTCGGCCTTAGCTGGGCTTTGCTTGATTAAGAGCGACCGGAGCGCCATGGTCCGGCGGCAGTTCCAGGACGAGTTCGTTGACCGACCCTCTGCTCAGCGCCCGGCGAGCCGATATGCCGGCCGAGCCTACTCAGGCACGGCGGTTCGGTAAGGCACGGACGGCGCAATCGTCCGCGCTGCTGGAGGACTATGTCGAACTGATCTCTGACCTGCTGGCCAATGAGGGCGAGGCGCGGCCGACCGATATCGCTCGCCGGCTTGGGGTCTCGCACGCGACGGCGATCAAGACGATCGGGCGGCTGAAGCGTGAAGGGCTGGCGGTCGCCAAGCCGTATCGCGGCGTGTTCCTGACCGAACCGGGCGAGAACCTGGCCGAGCGGGTGCGGGCGCGGCATCGTTTGGTGGTGGACGTGCTGGTCTCGATCGGGGTTCCGGCCGAGGCGGCGGAGCAGGACGCCGAGGGGATCGAACATCACGTCTCCGACACCACCCTCGAGGCGTTCGGGCGCTTCCTGCGCCGTCGGGAGCGACGATAGCCCGCGTCAGCGCAGCGGCTCGGCCCGGCTCAATGCGGTGCGTCCGCGTTCGGTCAGCAGCACCATGCAGCCACCCATCGCGGCTTGCGGTCGGCTGTCCACCCGAACCAGCTCGTCGGCGAGCGCATCTTCCCAGACCGGCATGTGCGGGCAGGAAGTGCGCCAGGCATCCATCGTTTCTGCGTAGCTGCGCGGTTGACGATCGATCCACGCCAGAAACTGCATCGTCAGCAGGGTGGCGGGTTCAGACATGGCGACCCCCAAAGTTCACTGCCCCTTTACGGTATCACCAGTACTCCTTGTGGACACAGCCTGGCCGACCAGCCATCATCGCAAGCGTGCTCGACTGATCGAGCCGGTCCCCGAGGTTCAGGAATCCGATGCGGTATTTGCCGTTCGCCTTCACTCGCAGCTCGGAACTTGCCCGCGCGATCCGCTCGGCGGCGGAGGATCCGCAGCGGCGAACGCTGTGCGGGACCTGCGGCGGCCGCATGCCGATTCGGCCCGAGGTGGCCGAGCAGACGGTTCGGTGTCCGCATTGCTGGCGCTGGCAGCAGGTTACGTCGGACGCGGCAACACCATGGCGGTTGTCGGAAAGCGCCGCCCTGGCGCTGCGTCGCACCAGGAGCTGGGTCCGGCAAGTCTGATTTCGCCTGAACCAGATGCAACTCGGTCTCGATCTTGGGACGTCGGGCGTCAAGACGGCGCTGCTCGGCGCTTCGGGCGAGGTGATCGGGCAGTCCAGTGCGCCGCTGACGGTCTTTCGTCCGCACCCGCTGTGGAGCGAGCAGAATCCTGAGGATTGGTGGCGCGCGGCCGGTGCAGCAATCCGGGAGCTGCGCCGCGACCATGATCTTTCGCGGGTACGCGGTGTCGGACTTTCCGGCCAGATGCACGGCGCGGTTCTGCTGGACGCGGCGGGTCGGGTGTTGCGGCCAGCCATCCTGTGGAACGACGGACGCGCCCATGCCGAATGCGCGGCACTCGAGGCCGCGGAACCGCGGTTGCGGACCATCACCGGCAATCTCGCCATGCCGGGGTTCACCGCGCCGAAGCTGATTTGGGTTCGGCACCATGAACCTGACGTCTTCGCACGTGTCCGACGCGTGCTGCTGCCGAAGGACTGGTTGCGGTTGCGCATGACCGGCGAGGCTATTTCCGAGATGTCGGATGCGTCCGGCACGCTCTGGCTGGATGTTGCCGCGCGACACTGGTCGCCGGCGATGCTGGCGGCGACCGGCCTTGACGAGCACCACATGCCGGCGCTGGTCGAAGGGAGCGAAATCGCCGGACGGTTGCGGACGGATATTGCCGCGGAATGGGGGTTGCCCAGCGGGATTCCTGTGGCTGGCGGGGGCGGTGATAATGCGGCCGGCGCGGTCGGGATCGGCTGCATCGCGCCGGGGCAGGCATTTGTTTCGCTTGGTACTTCCGGGGTCGTGTTCGTTGCCGATGCCGGGTTTCTGCCCGATCCGGACCGAGCTGTTCATGCGTTCTGCCACTGTGTGCCGGGCACGTGGCACCGGATGTCGGTGATCTTGTCGGCTGCCGCTTCGCTGTCCTGGATCACGCGGGTGACAGGGGCGGCGAATGAGGCAGCGCTGTTGGCGGAGTTGGCGAAATCAGGTGTTGTCAGTGACGGACGGCTGGTGTTTCTGCCGTATCTCTCGGGCGAGCGCACGCCGCACAACGATGCAGAGGCAAAGGGGGTGTTTTTCGGGCTGACCGACTCGCACGGCCGGGCGGATCTGACACGTGCAGTGTTGGAGGGCGTGGCGTTCGCGCTAGCGGACGGGCTCGATGCTTTGGAAGTGCGCGGGGAACGTATTGCCGCGTTGACCGCGATCGGCGGCGGTTCACGTAGCGATCTGTGGTTGCGGATTTTGGCGTCGGTTCTGGACCGGCCGCTGCATACAGTGCAGGGCGGCGAGGTCGGGCCGGCTCTTGGCGCGGCGCGGCTGGCACGGATCGCCGGCGGTGAGGGGAGCGTGGCGGAGGTTTGTGTTCCGCCGCCGGTTGGTGCGGAGTTTCTGCCGGAACAGGCGCTGGCGACGCGGTTGGTCGAGCGTCGCGCGTTATTCCGGCGGCTTTATCCGAAGCTTCGTGGGCTGTTCGGGGGGTGATCAGTCCGAAATCGCGACGGCGGAATGCGCGTCGCTTTTCTGCCCCACACGGCCGCCCAGCCGCACCCTGTCCGCGCCCGTCGTCCGGTTCCCGTCGACGATTTGCGGCGTAGGGCGGAAAAGCGAAGTGCATTCCGCCGCGCAAATCATCGTTTCGAGTAAGACTGTCAGCTCATCCAGTTCCCGCCATCGATATTGTACGTCTGCGCCACGATGTAATCCGCGTCGCTGCTGGCGAGGAACGCGGCGAGCCCGGCAATCTCGTCCGGCCGGGCCATGCGACCAAGCGGCACCGCTGCTGCCACTCGCCGTTTCTTTTCACCGAGCGGAAGGTTCTCGTACCGTGCAAAGCGTGTATCCACATCGTCCCAGTGTTCGTTATCCACAACACCCGGCGCGATGGCGTTGACGTTAATGCCGTGCCGGATCAGATCGAGACCCGCGCTCTGCGTGATGCTGATCACCGCCGCCTTGGAAGCGCAATACACAGCGACCAGCGGCTCACCCCGACGGCCAGCCTGCGATGCCATATTGATGATCTTGCCGCCACGGGCTTGCCGGATCATCTGCCGCGCAACTGCCTGCAGCGTGAACAGAACGCCTTCCACATTCAGATCGAACACGCGGTGAAAGCTTTCGCGCGTGATATGCACGACCGGCGCCAGGTCGAACAGCGCGGCGTTGTTGACCAGCAGGTCGATTCCACCGAACGCGGTAACCGTGGCGTCGACCATAGCATCGATCGAATCCTGCCGCGTGAGATCCGCATGCAAAGCGATCGCGGCGTCTCCGATTTCGCCCGCGGCTGCTTGCGCCTCTTCAAAATTGATGTCGGCGATTGCCACGCGCGCGCCTTCGGCCGCATAGCGGGCGGCAATGGCACGACCGATACCGCGCGCCGCGCCGGTGATCAGGGCGGCCTTACCGGTAAGTCGCTGTCCCCCGGCGGTGCTCAAAATCCCAACTCCTCGGCAGCGAGTGCCAGCGTCCGGCGCGCGCCGATGGCATAAAGCGTGCCAAGCCAGTGCCGCAAGGGCGTGACCAGCCGCGGCTCGGTGCCCAGCGATCCAAATAGCTGCGTGATCGACAGCAGCGGCATCGGATCCGGTCCGCCTTCATGGGCCTTCGCACGCAAAAGCTCGGATAACGGGTGGCGGACGTCGATCGGCTGGCCTTGCTCATCCACGCCGCGCACCCGCCGCATCCAGGCCG
>DATIMO010000607.1:0-4866 GCA_035475215.1 Acetobacteraceae bacterium
CCTGCATCAAAGAAGGCATCCGCATGATCGACGTCCGCCACGAACAGGCGGCTGCCTTCATGTGCCAGGCCTACAGCCGGTTGCTGCAGAAACCGTCAGCCTGCATGGCGGCAAGCGGGCCAGGTGTAACCAATCTGGTCACCGGCGTTGCCAACGCGCTGATCGACTGCTGCCCGGTGGTTGCGATCGGCGGGTCGTCTCCGATCAGCCAATTCGGACGCCAAGTGTTCCAGGAAATCGATCAGGTCGCCATCATGCGCGGCTGCGTGAAATACGCCGACCGCATTCACAACCTGAAGCGCATTCCGCAGCAGGTGAATTTCGGTTTTCAGAAAGCCATGTCTGGAAAGCCGGGGCCGGTCTATCTCGATTTCCCGGGCGACATTCTCTACCAGAAGATCGATGAGAATGCGGTGGACTGGAGCTTTGCCGGCCGCCCGCTGCTGAACCCGCGTCCATTGGGCAATCCGCAACAGGTTGCCAAGCTGGTCGACGCTCTGGCGAAAGCGAAGCAGCCGATCCTGGTGTCCGGCAGCGGCGTGATCTGGTCGCAGGCGTGGGACGAAATGCACGCGCTGGTCGATAAGATCGGCATTCCGTTCTACACGACGCCGCAAGGCCGCGGCGTAGTGCCGGATGATCACCCGTGTTCGTACATGACCATGCGCAGCAGCGCATTCCGCGATGCGGATCTGATCGTCGTGCTTGGCACGCGGATGAACTACATCATCGGTCACGCTGCACCGCCACGGTTCGGCGCGAATGCAGCAATCGCGCGAATCGACATCGATCCGGACGAGATCGCCACAGCGGCGCGCTTCGTCGATATTCCGATCGTCGGCGACTGCAAGATGGTGCTGCAACAGGTGTTGGACGGTATTGGCACCAAGATCAATACGGACACATACAAGGGCTGGCGACAGAAGCTGGCGGAAGGCGAGGCGGCCAAGCGGGGCGGCTCCGGGGCCAACAAATACGCCGAAGACGGCGACATCCATCCGGTGCGTCTGCTGGAGGAAATCAGGAATTTCGCCAAACGCGATGCGATCCTGTGCGTGGATGGGCAGGAGACGCTGAATTTCGGCCGGCAGACAATGCCGACATTTTCACCAGGGCACCGGCTGAACTCCGGCCCCTTCGGCACGATGGGCGTCGGCCTGCCGTTCGGCGTCGGCGCCAAGGTGGCGAGACCGGACAAGCAGGTGATCGTCGTGCATGGCGACGGTAGTTTCGGCCTGAACGCTATGGAACTGGACACGGCGGTGCGCCACAAGATTCCGATCCTGGTGGTGATCAGCCTCAACGGTGGCTGGACCGCGGATCCGAAGCGCGAGAAGCCTGGGCGCGATCTTGGTTACACGCGGTTCGACAAGATGGCCGAAGGCCTGGGTTGTTACGGCGAATACGTCGAGCGGCCGGAGGATATTCGTCCGGCGCTGGAACGCGCTCAGCACAAAGTGGACGAAGGGATGGTGGCACTGGTGAACGTGAGGACCGACTACCGCGCGCGGTATGCGGGGGCGGCGTTCAGCGATTATTCGACCTGAACTTTTACCGTCATGCCCGAGAAGGTGGGCATCCGCGTCTGCGCGTCACGAAGATCAGACGTGGATGGCCCGCCTTCGCGGGCCATAACGGTTCAAGTCCCCGACGTTCGAACCACCTCGTTCAGGCGACGATAAGTTGCCACCGGATTATCCACCATGATCTTCCGCACCAGTGCGGGCGACAGGCCCGGCGGCAATGCCTCATCGCCATCGAACTGCCAGTGCGGATAGTCCGTCGAGAACAGCAGCATCTCATCGGAGCCGATGTGCTCGATCAGCCGCTCGACCGTTGTCGAGTCATCCGGCACATCGAACGGCTGTATGGTCAGCCGCACATGTTCGCGCACGATCTCAGTAGGTGACCGGTCTACCCAGGGCACCTCCAGCCGCAGGCCGCGCCAGAATTTGGTCAGCCGCCAGAGATGCGCCGGCAACCACGAAACCCCCGATTCCATCAGCACGACACGCAGATCAGGAAACTTCGCGAACACGCCTTCGCATACCAGGCTGGACAGCGCCGCCTGAAATGCCGCCGCCTGTGCGGCATAGTCCTCGGTGAAGTAGCTGGGCCAGCCGACCGGCGTCACGGGGTGCCGATAGGCACTGCCGGCGTGAATCCCGATCGGCAATCCATGCTTCTGCGCGGCGGCATAGATCGGCCAGTACTGGCGCTTGCCTAGCGGTGCATCGCCCATCACCAGCATCAGGACCTGAACGAAGCGGTGGTCCGGCGCCATGCGCTCGATTTCATCCACCGACAGTTCGGCGTTCTGCGTCGGGATCACGATCGACGCGCGCAACCGCGGCTCATGATCCAGCCATTCGCGTGCCATCCAGTCGTTCACCGCTCGCGCGAAGCCAGCACCCATGTCTTCGCTGAACAGAAGTTGCACGCCATACAGGCAGTTGCAGATGGCGAATTTCGTTCCGAACGGATCAAGGGCCTGGCGGCGCAGCATGTCGAGGTCCGCGCCCGGCTTCCCGGATGGCGGGCGCCAATCCGGACGCGCCGACAGCGGCGCATTCACCGGATAGGCAATGGATTCCAGGTCATGCAGGCCGCGTTGCACGACCGAATCACGCCAATGATCGGCCAGATACGGCAGCAGCGATTTCAGACCCGGCACCGCCGGGTGGATGTCGCAGTCGATGCCGCCCGATTCTACAAATCCCATATCGGCTACCCACGTTTACCCGGCCGTCCGCTCGACCAGGTTCCGGCCCGATGATAGCCTGATCCCGACCCAACGCGAATGCGGGAGGACACTGGCCATGCTAACCGGGGCGCATATCGAACAATACAAGGAAACCGGCGCCATTGTCGTGCCGGACGTGCTGACGGCGGAGCAGGTCCGACGGCTACGCCGTGTCACCGATGAATTCGTCGACAAGGCCCGCGCGGTCACGATGCACACCGAGATCTATGATCTTGAGGACAGCCACTCGCCGGAGGAACCGCGGGTTCGGCGGATCAAGGCGCCGCATCTGCATCACCCGGACTACGGCGCGTTGGTGAACCATCCCGGGATCGTTGCCGTGCTGCGGGATTTGTGGGGCCCGGACATCCGCTTCGACACCGCGAAGCTCAATCTGAAATCGGCGGGGTTCGGCGCGGCGGTGGAATGGCACCAGGACTGGGCGTTCTATCCGCATACAAACGACGATCTGGCGGCGGTCGGCGTGATGATGGACGACATGCAGATGGAAAACGGCCCGCTGCTGATCGTGCCCGGCAGCCATCGTGGTCCGGTGTTCGACCATCATGCGGACGGCGTGTTCTGCGGGGCGATGGATCCCACGCGGGGTGAATGTGACTATGCGCGGGCGATGCCGCTGACCGGAGCGGCGGGTTCGATCACGGTGCATCACGTGCGCGCGGTGCATGGCTCGGCGCCCAACACGTCGGACCGGGATCGGCGCCTGCTGCTGTTCCAGTTCCGCGCTGCCGATGCATGGCCGCTGCTGGGGTTCCCGGGCGGCATCGAGGCGTTCGACGCGCTGATGGTGGCCGGCCGTCCGACATTGCAGCCGCGGCTTGCGCCGGTTCCCGTTCGCCTGCCACTGCCGCCGGCCGCGAAGCAAGGTTCCATCTACGAAAACCAGAAGGCTCTGCGATCACGCTACTTCGATGTTCCTGAAACGGGCCGCGCCCGCGAACCGCAACCGGTGAAATGACCATGAGTGGCATGACCCAGCCCGCGCCGGAACCGCTGTTCGACCGCACCCGATCATTGGTCGGCGACGGGCCGCCCGATCCGGTTGTCTATGACGGTTCTGCCCGCGCGCTGCGCCAGCGCACGATCAATTTCGCTGCCAAGCGCTTCGTCGACATGATGTATGTCAGCGGGCTCGATCGCATCACTGCTGAGCGACATTTTCGCTGGCGTGCGGCGACGGCACCGGGCGGGCTTTCGGCACGGCGCGTCGTTCCGGGTGAAAGCGATGGACTGGCGGCGGCGCAACGCGATGGGCGGATCGTGGTGGAAAGCAACGACGCCGACCGCCGCGTCACGGTGCGGTGGCAGGACCCGGCGTTGGGACCGCCACTGGTTGCCGGGGCGATTGCGTGGCCGGGTTACGGGGGGATTTTACTGGGCCCGAATGCATCGCCCGGCTTCGATCCGGCACCCATCACCCGGCGAATCAGCAACCCCGTCGGTCGTTGGCCGTTTGATGATGCCGTCGATCCGCCGCGCCGCATCCCAGCGCTCGACAACGCGGCCGACTCGTTCTTTGCCGGATCCGGCGGAGCGTATGGGGTGCTGATCGCAACACCGGCGCGGGTGCTGTTCGAGCGGTACAGCAGCTTCGGGGCGCCCGATCGAGCCACTCCAAGCTGGTCGATGACCAAGGCGATCACCTGCACAGTGATCGGGCGATTGATCCACGAAGGCTGGCTTGGATCGGTCTATGATCCCGCGCCGGCTCCATTGTGGCGTGACCCGCGCGCCGCGCAGCACCGGATCACGCTCGATCATCTGCTGCGCATGCGCTCCGGATTGGGATTCCCCGTGCTGCACGACGATGGCCGCGTGACGCTCGGATTTGAAAACAGCGCCGTCTATCAGGATGCGGGCGACGGGTTCGACGCCGCCCAGCGCGGCATCGTCGCAACCGAGCCTGGTTCGGTGTTCCGCTACGTCAACAGCGGGCTCAACGTGCTCGGGGCGATTATCCGCGACCGTATCGAGCGTCGTGGGCTGCCGTATCATGCCACGCAGTATGGCCTGCTGATCGATCGGCTGGGGATGGGCAGTTATCAGCACTCCGCCGATATCCGCGGCAACCTGATCGGCTCCGGCGCCGGCTTCGCGACATT
>DATIMO010000608.1:0-6291 GCA_035475215.1 Acetobacteraceae bacterium
GACTGCTTGTGGCCATCAAGCGGCCCAACACGTCGATGTGCCGCCCGGTGATGAACTGCTCCAGCCGCAGCAGTCGCCGCAAGGGCAGGATCAGGATGATCACCATCGCGAAGCCGGACAGGAAGGCGCCGAAAATGAACAGCGGTGGAAATTGCGTGCTGTGCCAACCCACCGTCGCCGCGCCGGCAAAATCCAGCCCGACGATGCTATGTACGGAGCAGACCAGCGCCGCCATGATCGCGGCCAGTATCGCGTAAGTCGCGTGCCAGTGCCGCCATTGCCGCCCGGTGCCGCGAAAGCCCAGCGCCAGCACGCCGTAGAGCACCTGCTTGCCGCGCGTCGGCGCATGGTCTCGCAGGCTCGCCATGTCCGGGATCAATCCCAGATACCAGAACAGGATCGACGCGGTCACGTAAGTAAGGATCGCGTAGAAATCCCACAGCAGCGGGCTGCGCCATTGCGGCCAATAACCCATCGTATTTGGATACGGGAACAGCCAGTAGAACAGCCACGGCCGGCCCAGATGCAGCACCGGGTAGATCCCGGCACAGGCGGCGGCGAACAGCGTCATGGACTCGGCGATGCGGTTGGTCGATGTGCGCCATTCGACTCGCATCAGGTAGAACAATGCGGAAATGAAGGTGCCGCCCGAGGCGATCGCGATCCACCAGACGTAGTTGATGATGGCGAAACCCCACATCACCGGCCAATCCACGCCCCAGATGCCGATCCCGGCGTAGAACAGCCAGATGATCGATCCGAACAGCACCAGCGTCAGGAAACCGGTCGGCAGCACCGCGAGCCACCACCATAGGAACGCTCGCTCCCGCAGCGCGAGGGCGCAGATGCGGTCGGTCAGGGAGCCCAGCGTCGGGCCGGGCAATATGATCGGATCATCGATGCGCGGAGTCGCCTTGCCGGCCATCAACGGCCCGTCTTCAGCAGTGCTTTCGCTCATGCCGGCGTTCCAGTGATCGCCGGGTTCGGATTGCGCACCAGCGCCTCGTACGTGGTGCGCGGATGCGTGTGCTGGTCCTCCAGCAGTTCGTAATCGAGCGGGCTTTGCTTGCGCTTCGCGACGTCGCTGTCCGGGTTCGATTTGTCGCCAAAAGTGAAAGCCTGGGTCGGGCAGGCTGCCTGACAGGCGGTGCGCACTTCCTGCGGGCCGACGGGCCGGTTCTCCCGGTCCGCCGCAATGCGGGCCGCGGCGATCCGTTGCAGACAATACGAGCACTTCTCCATAACGCCACGCGCCCGCACCGAGACGTCGGGGTTCCACGACACCGCCGGCCGGCGCTGCTGGCCGCCATAGTCGTAGAAATTGAAATGACGCACCTTGTACGGGCAGTTGTTGGAACAGAACCGCGTGCCGATGCAGCGGTTGTAAACCATCACGTTCAGCCCTTCCGAATCATGCACCGTCGCTCCCACCGGGCAGACCAGTTCGCAGGGCGCTTTTTCGCAATGCATGCACAGCATCGGCTGGAAATACGTTTCGGGCTGCTCGACGGTGCCTTCGTAGTAGCGGTCGATGCGCAGCCACTGCATCTCCCGCTCCATCTCCACCTGCTCCTTGCCCACTGTCGGGATGTTGTTCTCTGCCTGGCAGGCGATCACGCAGGCGTTGCAGCCGATGCATGCGTTCAGATCGACGCTCATGGCCCATGCTGCCGGGCCGGGCGGCTTGCGGTGATAGATTTCCGGCTTCGGCTCTGACTTGGCGAAATCCGGGCGCGCGCGGAACGCCGGCAAGGTCGTATGCTTCACAATGTGATCGATGTTCGGGAACAGCAGGTTGTGGTGAATGGTGCTGGCCAGGCGGTAGTGACCCTTCGCCTTCGTCACGGTGGCGGTCGCCCTCGCAGCCGTCAGCGGATAGTAGTCCACCCCCGCCCCATGGCCCGCGCCCTCGGCAACGCGCCGGCCGTTGCCGCACCACGCGACCACCACATCCTCCGCCTGGCCCGGCTGCATCCAGACCGGCACCGTCAGACGCCCATCGCCGGCCGATAGCTCCACCAGATCGCCATTGCCGAGTTTCAGCGTCTTCGCCAAACCCGGAGGGATCATTAGCGGATTGTCCCAGGTCAGCTTGTTCAGGGGGCGCGGCAGTTCCTGCAGCCAGGAATTGTTGGCGTAGCGGCCATCCCATAGCGACGGATCAGGGCGGAACAGGATGCTGATCCCCGCCGGCGCATCGGGCAGCTTTGTCGATGCCGCACCCGCCAGCAGCTTCGCGTCGGATTTGGCGCTGGCGGTGTTCGGCACCACTCCGGCGGCCAGCGCATCATGCCACGCCTGGGTGAAATCCTGCCCCAGCGCGCCCTTCCACGTCTCTTGCACCAACGCCAACGCTGCACCCGGAAACGGACCGGCGAACAGAGCCACCATTTCCACAGGCGAAAGTCCGCCATACAGCGGCAAGGCCTGCGGTTGTAGGATGGTCGCCGTACCGTCGTGCCCCCGCGCATCGTCCCAGCTTTCCCATTCGTGGGTCATCGGCGCAGCCCAGGCGACGGCGCGGGTGGTTTCATCCGGCTCGCGCGCCAGGGCAAAGCTTGGCCCGACGTGTTGCAGCGCCTCGTTGAACCCCCGCGACGCCGGCGCGGTGAAAGCCGGATTGCTGTCGATGATAACCAGCGTCTTTACCCGTCCGGCGTGCATGTCGGCCACCAGAGCCGCCAGCGACTCGTTTTGAAGCTGCGGATCGTGTGCAACCGGCTCAATCAGGTCGTACGTGCTGCCACGACCGCCCAACGCTTCATTCATCGCATGAACCAGCGCATGCAACTCCGCCGGTTGCCCCGGCCCGGCATGAATGAACGCGCGGCCGTGCGCGGCCTTCAGATCGTCGATGACGGGCTGCACCCAGGGCAGCGGCGAGCCGGCGGGTGCCCCTTGCAGCAGTCCGGCAGCAAGTGCCGTCACCGCATCATGCAACGCCTTCGGGCCGGCGACGAAGCGGTTATCTGCAACCGATCCCAGCAGCGTCGGGGCGGGCTCGATCGCGTACACCCGGCTCATGTTTTTTGTGCGCGTCGGATTACGGCGGCCGCTGTAGTCGCGGGCGAACCGCACCCAGCCGGGCGCGCCATCGATCAGATCGCTGTCGATGCCAAGCACCACATCAGCGGCATCCAGCTTCGGCAGCACATCGACGGCGCGACCGTACGCGATCTGTGCGCCCTTCAGCGCGCTGTCGCGATTGAACGGCTCCCACTGGTGCCATCGTGCCGCCGGATAGGTCTTCAGCAGCCGATCGATCTGTGCCGCCATGGTTTCAGACGTCACAGTGCCGGTCAGCAGCCGAAAGCCCTCGCCCTTGCTCGTCACCGCCTGTTCGCGCGCCGCCGCCACTGCCGTCAGCAGATGCTGGCGATCCGATGGCTCGCCGTGCCCCATCACCTGCGCTTCACGCGCGGGATCGTAGAAACTCAGCACCGCCGCCTGGGCGAACGGGTCGGTGGCGCCGAGGCTCGATGGATGGTTGGGATTGCCCTCCACTTTGATGGGCCGGTCCATCTGATGCGTCACGACCGTGCCCAGCGCGTAGCCGGCGTGCACATGCGCGGTCGCATAGTGATTGGGCTGCCCAGGAACCAGACCAGGCGGAACATGCACCGCCGGGATCAGCACGCCCGATGGCTCTCCGGCAAAACAGCCGCCCAGGCCGCCCATCGCCAAAGCAGCGCCGAACAGCCGCAGCACCTGTCGCCGACTTTGCTCGCTGCTGCGCGCGCCGGCCAATGCTTCCGCCAGCATCGGAAATTCCTGCGCGGCGCGTTCAACGAATGCCGGATTGTTCTCAAGCTCCTCGATGCAGCGCCACTGACGCGACCTCATCGGTGACACACCGAACAGTCGATCAGGTCGCGGCTCGGAATATGGTACTGCGCCATCAGCGCCTTGGGTGACGGCGTTTCCGGCGTGCGCTGCCACTCGGTGTTATAGATCTGGTCCGCCGGTCGCAGCCGAGGGCCTGGATTGACGTGGCAATCGATACAGAACGTCATTTCCATGTCCTTGGCCTTGTATGTCAGATCCATGCGGTCCACTGCTCCATGGCATTCGGAACAGCCGACGCCCTTCGAGATGTGGATGGAGTGGTTGAAGAACACATAGTCCGGCAGGTTGGTCACCCGGTTCCACACCAGCGGCTTGTTCTGCGCCAGGCTGTCGCGCACCGGGGCGAGTATCTTCGCATTGGTCCAGATCTGCGAATGGCACGTCATGCAGACATGAGTGGGCGGCATGCTGCCGGACGCTGCGTTCTCGATCTCGATGTGGCAGAACCGGCAATCGAGCCCCAGGCCGCCGACATGATGCTGATGGCTGAACGGCACGACCTGATCCACCACCCAGTTATCGTTCCGTCTGTAATCGGTGCGCGGATAGCCCCACCACCAGCCGATGCCCGCCAGCACCAGTGCTGCCGATCCGATCAGCCCCAGCTTCGCCGCCAGGTTGGCACCGGGTCTGAAGATCGCCGCCATTGCGCCTTGCACCGCTCGGCGCGATATGAGCACGTCGCTACCGCATCGGCGGACTCAAACAGCCGTGAAGGCGGATCGCTCACTTCCTTGTGCACTCTGCGCAACAGCCAAAGCACATTTGACAATGCGTACGATATGCTTCGCCTTTGCCCACCATTGATGAACAGGAGGAAATGACATGGCCGGGCGGCCAATCTGGCGCGGACATCTGCGCCTCGCTCTGGTTTCCTGCCCGATCGCGTTGCACACCGTTCATCGCGCGAGCGGAGACTTGCATTTCCATTTCATCAATCCGAAGACCGGGCATCGCGTGCGCATGGTCACCCTGGACGCCGAAACGGACGAGGAACTGTCGCGCAGCGATCTGGCGCGCGGATATGAATTCGAAAAAGATCGCTACGTGATTCTCGACGCGGAGGATTTCGAGACCGCGAAGATCGAGTCGTCCACCGTGATGACGATCGACAAATTCGTCGACGTTGCCGCGATCCCGCCGATCTATTTCGATTCGAGCTACTATCTGGCTCCCGATGGGGAAGCCGGGGTGGATGTCTATGCGGTGCTGCGGGAGGCGGTGTCCAAGTCCGGCAAGGCGGCGCTGTCACGTGTCGTGATCTCTCGCAGGGAACGTGCCGTTGCGATCCTGCCGATGGGCGATGGCTTGGCGCTGCACACATTGCATGAAAAGCGCGACATCTACGACGCGAAGCCGCTGTTCGAACCGGCCGCCGACGAAAAGCCGGACCCGGAGATGGTGAAACTGGCAACCCAGCTTATCGATCGGCAAACTGCGCCATTCGAGCCGGCCGACATTGAAGACCGCTACGAGGCGCGGCTGCGCGATGTGATCGAAGCCAAGCTGCGCGGCGAAGGCGTGGTCAGCGAAGCCCCGCCGGCGCCGCGGCGCGACAACGTGGTCGATCTGATGGCGGCGCTGAAACAGAGCCTTTCGCGGGGCGCGGAAAGTGCACGCAAGCCGGCCGCGCCGGCCCGACCCAAACCGGCGGGCAAAGCCGCCGCGGCGGGGCATCGGTCGGCGCGCAAGCGGGCGTGATGAACGCGATCCGGGACCAGCCCGGGCAGGACGGACTACGTTAAACCACCCCCGCCACCAGCCGCCGCAGATCAGCCTCCGGCCGCGCACCGTAATGGCCGATCACCTCCGCCGCCGCGATACTCCCCAGCCGGCCACAGACGGGCAGGGGCCTTCCCGCCGTCAACCCCGCCAGAAAACCCGCCGCATACGCATCACCCGCGCCGGTCGTATCGACAACTCGCGTCGGTTCTGCCGCCACCGCCACCGTTTCCGACCCGCGCACCACCACGCTGCCTGCTTCGCTCCGCGTCAATACCGAGAGGTGCACATCCCCACGCGCC
Organism: Acetobacteraceae bacterium; assembly: GCA_035475215.1. Lineage (GTDB taxonomy): Bacteria > Pseudomonadota > Alphaproteobacteria > Acetobacterales > Acetobacteraceae > DATDIC01. The sequence goes on from DATIMO010000608.1 coordinate 5,871, forward strand.
TGCGCCATCGCCTCTTCGAAGCTGTTCACCTCGTACAGGCTGGTGACCTCCACTTCATTCGCAAACAGGATATCCACGTCCCGCCGCACCAACTCGCGGAACGCCCCCCGATGCCGATCGACGCAGAATGGATCGGACAACGACAGCGCCACCTGCCGCCCCGCTGCATGCGCCGCCGCCGCCGCGCGTCGGAAAGCAGCCTGCGCCGCCGGCGGATCGAACAGATAGCCCTCCAGGTACAACACCGTCGCATCCGCAACCAGCGTCGCATCCACGTCCGCCTCGCCGAACGCGACACACGCCCCCAGATACGTGTTCATCGTCCGCTGCCCGTCCGGGGTCACCAGGATCAGGCAACGCGCGGTCGGCGCTCCGCCAACCAGCGGCGCCGAGGGAAAATCCACCCCGGAAGCCCCGATAT
>DATIMO010000609.1:0-5692 GCA_035475215.1 Acetobacteraceae bacterium
TCTTCGCATCCAGCGCGACGATGTCGCCAATACCGGTAACAACCAGCGGGTTGATCTCGGCGATCGAGCAATCAAGTGCGGTGAACGCCGTATACATCGCCTGCACGAAGCTGGTGAACGACGATACCTGTTTTCCGGCAAGTCCGAGACCGAATGCCAGCCGGCGTGCCTGGAACGGCGCGAACCCAGCCGCCGGATCGACCGCGGCGCGCAGGATCTTTTCCGGTTTTTCTGCCGCGACTTCTTCGATCTCGATCCCGCCTTCAGACGACGCCATGATCGTCACGCGGCCAGTCGCGCGATCCACCAGCAGCGACAAATAGAGTTCGCGCACGATATCACAACCCGACTCGACATACACACGATGCACCTTGCGCCCGGCTGCGCCGGTTTGCTTAGTAACCAGCACATGCCCGATCATCGCTGTGGCAGCCGCGCGGACCTCGTCAACCGAACGCGTGATGCGTACGCCGCCCTTGCCGTGTGGATCGTCAGCGAAATGGCCGGCACCGCGTCCGCCGGCGTGGATCTGCGCCTTCACCACGAATACGGGACCTGGCAGGTTTTTCGCCGCTTCAACCGCTTCTTCCGGCGTCCACGCGACATGCCCATCCAGCACTGTCACGCCGTATCGCTTCAGCAACTCCTTGGCCTGATATTCATGGATGTTCACAGCCGCGTCACCCGACCAGCTTCTTCGATGCCTCGATCAGCTCTCGTACCGTGCCGCAGGATTTGTCGAATGCCGCTTTCTCATTCGCGTTCAACGCGATTTCCACGATCCGTTCCACCCCGCCGGCGCCGATCACCACCGGCACGCCGACGTACAGATCCTTGATCCCATATTGTCCGGTCAGCCACGCCGCGCAGGGCAGCACCCGCTTCTTGTCGCGCAGATAGCTCTCGGCCATCGCCACCGCGGACGACGCCGGCGCATAGAACGCGCTGCCTCGCTCCAGCAGCTTGACGATTTCCCCGCCGCCATTTGCCGTGCGCGTCACGATCGCATCAATTTTCGCCTGTGTGCTCCAGCCCATCTTGATCAGGTCGGGAACCGGAATGCCCGCCACGGTAGAATACCGGATCAGCGGCACCATCGAGTCACCGTGCCCGCCCAGCACGAACGCCGTCACGTCCTCTACCGAAACGCCGAATTCATGAGCGAGGAACAGCCGCAACCGGGAGCTGTCCAGCACGCCCGCCATGCCGACCACGCGATTTGCCGGCAACCCGGATTTCTCTTTCATCACCCAGACCATCGCATCCAGCGGGTTGGTGATGACGATCACGAGCGCGTCCGGACAATGCGTACGGATTCCCTCGGCCACTTGTGCGATCACACCGGCATTCTTGCCGATCAGGTCATCACGCGACATGCCTGGCGTGCGGGCGAAACCGGCGGTCACGATTACCACGTCGGCGCTCTTGATGGCCGCGTAGTCCGATCCTCCGGTCATCACCGCGTCGAACCCCTCGACCGGTCCGGCCTGCATGATATCGAGCGCCTTGCCGGCTGCGACGCCGCCGAACACGTCGAACAGCACGATATCGCCCAGTTCCTTGATGCCGATCAGATGAGCGAGGGTGCCGCCGATATTGCCGGCGCCGACCAAGGCGATCTTGTTGCGGGTCATGCGGACCTCACGAGTTCAGGAACAGCAGACAGTAGCAAATGCGAACGCCGCCACGGGGCAGATGTGGCGGGCGGAAGGGTGCTATCCCAACACCGGGCCCCCGGCAAGGCGTCCTTCCCCGTCGTGACTTTCCGGTGCATTCATCCATGCATTCGCCGCAGGAATCGGATCACGCGATCCGGCGCATCGGCACCAAAAAAGCTCTCGACTGGCGCCCGGTGCTCGATCCGCCCCGCTTCCATGAAGACGATCTGGTTTGCCGCCCGGCGCGCGAACCCCAGTTCGTGCGTCACGACGATGCTGGTCATGCCGGTCTCGCTCAACTCCTGCATCACGTTCAGCACTTCGCCAACGGTTTCCGGATCCAGCGCGCTGGTCGGCTCATCGTACAGCATCAGTGCCGGTTCCATTGCAAGTGCGCGCGCGATCGCCACCCGCTGCTGCTGTCCACCCGACAGTTCGTCCGGAAACGCATGCGCCTTGTCGGGAAGATGAACCCGTCGCAGCAATTCGCCGGCCAGTTCTTTCGCTTCCAGCCGTGGAGTGTGCTTCACCCGGATCGGCCCGAAGGCGATGTTGTCCTGAGCGGACATATGTGGGAACAGCTCGAAGTTCTGAAACACCATGCCCATTCGCCGACGGAGGAATGCTGCCTGTTTGCGCGGGGTGTTGGCAATTGCGGCTCCCTCGAACACGATGCTGCCAGATGCGATCGGCTCCAGCAGATTGAGGCACCGCAGCAACGTCGATTTGCCGGAACCCGACGGGCCTACCAGGACCAGGCATTCTCCCATGTTCACCGACACGTCGACGCCTTTCAGCACCTCCAGCGTGCCGAAGTGCTTGCAAATGCCCGCTGCGCTCAGCAGCGAGCTCACCGCGCCTCCTCCATCCTGGTCGCCTCGATGCGTGGTGCGCCCCGTGGCGTGCGCCGGCGGCGCAGCCGTCGTTCGATCAGCGACTGAATGGCCATGAACAGTGTCGTCAGTGCCAGATAGTAGATGCCGGCGGCGCTCAGGGTTTCGATGTAACGGAAATTACCCGATGCGGTCTGATCGGCAACCAGCAGCAGCTCCTGTACACCGATCACCGAAACCAGCGCCGACAGCTTCAGCATGCTGATGAACTGATTGCCGATAGGTGGGATGATGATTCGAAGCGCCTGCGGCAACACGACCCAGCGCAAAACCCCCCAATCTTCCAGTCCCACCGCACGCGCCGCGAGGCGCTGGCCCGGTCCGACCGCGCGAATGCCGGACCGCATGATCTCGGCCATGTAGGCGCCTTCGTTGAGTCCCAAGGCCAGAACGCCGCAGGCGAATCCTGGCAACACGATGCCAAAGCTTGGCAATACATTGAACGCGAAAACGATCTGCAGAAGCACCGGTGTGCCGCGGAACAGCCACAGATAGACCACGACCAGCGCACGCACCGCGCGCAGCGGCGCCTCCTGCGCCACCGCCAGCAACAGACCGACCGCCATGCCGACCGCGAGCGAGGCAATGCTGAGCAGCAGCGTGATCGACGCAGCATGAAAAAAAGCATCGCTGACCAGATACTGGAGAACCAGATGCGGCTGGAACAGCGACGACATTGGGCCGTATCGGAAATCAGAACGCCGAACTGGCGGCCGGCAGGTTCCATTTCCTGATCAGCCCGGCATAGGTCCCATCCGCGACAATCGCCTGCATGGCCTTTTCAAGCGCCGCCTTCAGACCCGGGTCGTCCTTGCGCACCGCAATTCCGAGCTTCGTATCGGTGTCGAACGGCGCCCCGCCCGCGGCGTAGCCGCCTGGGGTTTCATGCAACAGTGCCGCGAGCGTGCCAGTGGAAACGATAATCGCATCGGCTCGATCCTGGTTCAATGCCAGAGCGCAATTGGTGGTGCCAGGCAGCGACAGCACCGTGACGTCCGGCTTGCCCTGACTCTTGCAGCTGGCACTGGCCTGATTGGCTGAGGCTTCGAACACTGTTCCGACCGGCGACGCAACCCGCAGCCCGCACAGTGTTGCTACACTCTCGATGTGTTTCGGATTGCCTGGCCGCACGACGATCTGGTTGCCGACCAGAAGATATGGAACGAAGTCGGCCACCTCCAGCCGTTGTGGATTGATATACATGCCGCTGATAACAATATCGATTCGCTTGCCTAGCAGAGCCGGGATCAGCCCCTTGAACTCGATCGGCGTCAGGACCGGTTGCAGTCCCATCTTGTTCGCCAGCGCATCAGCGAGGTCGACATCGAATCCGGCCGGCTTGCCCTTATCCTCATATTCGAACGGCGGGAAGGTGATCGAGCTTCCCCACGTCAGCTTGCCCGCATTCATCAGCTCGGGCTTCTGCGCTAAGCCCAGGCTGGGCAGTAATGCAAGAGCAAGTGTCACAACCAGTCGCAACATGGCGTTTCCCCCAAACACGGTGCGTGCCAGTCTAGGTCAGATGCGGCAAAGCCAGCCACTCCTGAGCTTGCATTTCGTCCAGCCGCGACGCCGTTCGTTCAAACATCCGCGCACCCTCGCCGCGCTGATACAGCCGATCCGGCAGCGCGTCCGCGGACGCAACCAGCTTCACCCGGTGATCATACAACGTATCGACCAAAATTATGAACCGCCGTGCCGCGTCGTAATTGTCCGGCGACAGCCGAGGGATGCCGTCCAGGATCAGCGTATGGAAATGCGTCGCCAAAGCCAGATAGTCACCCGGCCCCAGCGCCGTTCCGCATAGCGTCGCGAAATCGAAACGAGCCACCCCGCCCGCTGCCCGCGGCACGACAAGCCGACGTCCCATCACCGTCAGCGACTGCGGTTTGAGCTCCGCATGCCCGGTCAGTTCATCGAATGCCTGATCCAGCGCGCGCTCCGCCCGCGCATCCGCCGGCACATGCCAGGTCGGCATTCCGCGCAGCCGCGCCCGCCGGAAATCGCGCCCGGCATCCATTTCCAGCACGTCCAGATGCCGCTTCAGCAGCTCGATGAACGGCACGAATGCGTCGCGCCCCGGCTTGCCCTTGAACAGATCGTCCGGCCGCGTGTTGGATGTGGCGACCACGATCACCCCGCGTTCGAACAGTGCCTGGAACAGCCGTCCCAGGATCATCGCATCGGCAATGTCGTTGACCTGAAATTCGTCGAAGCATAACAGCGCGGCTTCGGCGGCGAGCGCATCTGCCAGCGGCGGGATCGGATCATCAATCTCTGGATCGGCACGCTTGAATGCATGGATGCGCGCGTGCGCGTCCTGCATGAAGCGGTGAAAATGGATACGTCGCTTCCGCCGCACCTGGGCGGCGGCGAAGAACAGATCCATCAGCATGGATTTCCCCCGTCCGACCTCACCGACCAGGTAAAGCCCGTTCGGTGCACCCTCCGGCGCCTCATCAAACGGCTTGCGCCGCAGCAGGCGCGAAAGGAACCCGTTGCCGTTTGCCGGGCGTGGTGGCGGATCGTAGCCGCGCAACATGAGCCACAGCCCCTGCAGCCGCTCGGCGGCCATGGCCTGCGAAGGATCAGTGGTCAGCGTGCCGGCCGCCACCATCGCCCGATAGGCTGGCAGCGGCCCGGTCGCCGTATCGGGGAGCTTCTGCATGTCGGCGGTGCGCCTTAGCGCGTCGCACACCGGGGTTCAACGCGCCTTGTTCCGTGTTAAACCCGTCAGGCAAGGAGACGTGCATGATCGACCTGGATTACGCCGCATTGCGCGCCACGCCCGTCGCCCCCGATCCGTTCCCGCACGTGGTTGTGCCGAATTTCGTTCCGCCCGCCAGTCGGCGCGCAGTGCTGTCGGATCTTCCGCCGCTTGGCAAACGCGGCTCCATTCCGCCCAGCGCGGTTCGGCTCGGCCCGGCCGCGCGCGACCTGGTGAGGGAGCTTGAAAGCCCCGCGCTGCGCGACGCAATTGCCGCGCAATTCGGGCTGGATCTTGCCGAGGCGCCCACGCTGGTGACGCTACGCGGGTGGACGACGGAGCGCGACGGCCACATCCATGTCGATTCGCGCGCCAAGCGCGTGACTGTATTGCTGTATCTGAACCCCGAAACGTCCGCGTTCGCCGGTCATGAA
>DATIMO010000610.1:0-1526 GCA_035475215.1 Acetobacteraceae bacterium
TGGGCGCCTCTTCAAAGTCCGGGCCCATCCCCTTGCCGATCACAATTACCTGTCCGACGGGGTTCTCCTTGGGCCAATACTGCGCCGCCATCTTCTCGTTGATGATGGCGACGTGCGGCGAATTGCCGGTGTCGCCGATCGTGAACGCGCGGCCGCGGACCACCGGAACGTGGAACGCCGAAAAATAATGCGGCGAGATGAAGCGGTACTGCTCGTCGCCGTTGTACTGGTCGCCATTCTTCGCCGGCCGCCCGACGATATTAAACGGCAGGTCGATGCCGCCGTAACCCGCGCCCGGCAGCATCACCGTCATCGTGGCCGCCTCCACCCCGGGCAGGCCCTCCAGCCGGCGCACCGCTTCGGCGCCGAAGCGCTCCACCTTGGCGGTGCTGTCGTAGCCTTTGCCGCCCATGGCAGTCTCGAATGTCAGAACATGGCGTGGATCGATTCCCGGGTTCGCGCTGCGCAGCCCGGCGAAGGAGCGGATCATCAGCGCCGCCCCGGAGAGCAGCACCAGCGCCAGCGCGATTTCCGCGACCACCAGGATCGACCGCGTACGATTCTGCCTCCGTCCGCTGCCCGAGCGGCCGCTGGTCTCTTTCAAGCTCGACGCCAGGTCGGGATTGGATACTTGCAGTGCCGGAAACAGCCCAAAGAGAATGCCGGTCAGCATGGCGATACCGAGCGTGAACGCGGCGATCCGCCAGTCCAGGGCGGGCACGGCCGCCTGCAAGCCATCCGCGTCCATCAGCCGCGGAATCCTCCCCGGGACCAGCAGGAGCAGCACCCGCACTCCCCACGACCCGAGCGCGAAGCCTAGCACCCCGCCGATCCCCGCCAGCAGGATACTTTCCGTCAGCAACTGCCGCACAACCCGGCCGCGGCTTGCCCCGATGGCGGCGCGCACCGCCATCTCCCGCTGCCGCACCGCCGCCCGCGCCAGCAGCAGGTTAGCCACGTTGGCGCACGCGATCAGGAGCACGAAACCTACGGCGCCGAGCAGGACCATCAGCGCCGTCCTTACGTCCCCCACCATCGCATCGCGCATCGGGACCGCCGTGGCGCTCTCGTTACCGGCCATGTTCTTGGGATATGCCCGCTTGTACTGCGCGGCCAGCACTTTCATCTCGGCCTGGGCGGCTGCCAGGGTGACGCCGGGTTTCAATCGCGCGGCGGCGGCCAGATAGTGTCCCTGATTCGTGCTGTTCGGGTCGATCTGAAGGGGCATCCAGAGGTCCGCGGGAGGATCGGATTCGAAGCCCTTGGGGAGAATGCCGACGACCCTGACCGGCAGGCCATTCAGCGGGATCGACCGGCCGATCATTTGCGGATCGGCGCCGAAGTTCGACTGCCACAGTTTATAGCTGATGACCGCCAGCGACGGTCCGCTCGGCACATCCTCCTCCGGCGTGAACAGGCGCCCCTGCGCCGGAGCCACCCCGAAGACATCGAAGTATCCGCTGGATACCGACAGGCCCTTCACCTGTTGCGGGCGGTCCCCGGTACCCATATTCATGCCCGGCGCG
>DATIMO010000611.1:0-5086 GCA_035475215.1 Acetobacteraceae bacterium
AGGTCCGACCGAACGGCTGGCCAGCCGAACTTCACGGGTGTATATATCAGTTGGTCATATAGTCACAGATCAACTGCCATGCCCCAGACCAGGAAAACACCCGATCGCAGCCGTCCCAGCGGATGGAAGCTGCATGAAGCAAAGGCGCACTTCAGTGAAGTCGTCCGGCGTGCCCGCACCGAGGGGCCTCAGCGCGTCACGCTGCGTGGCCACGACGCTGTGGTGGTAATCGCCGCAGACGATCTCGACCGGCTGCTGCCGCCGATCGTGGCGGACGACAAGCTTCCCTTCGTCGCTTTCATGGAGAGCCTGGCGGTGGACGGGCTCGATCTTACCCGGGAACATGACACCGGCCGCGAGAAACTGAGCTGTGACCGGCTGGCTGCTGGATACGAATGTCGTAGCTGAGATCATCAGGCCCAGCGGTTCGGCTGCTGTAAAGGCGTGGGCTGGCGCGCAACCGGAGGCGTCATTCTTCCTGAGCATCCTGACCATTGCCGAATACGAGAAAGGTATTGCCAACCTCGCCGAAAGCGATCCACGCCGCGCGGTTTATGCGGCCACGCGCGACGCCCTGGCTGCTCGCTTCGCCGGCCGCCTTCTGCCGCTTTCGGACTCTGTGGTCCGGCGTTGGGGCATCATCGCCGGTACTGTCCGGCGCAATACCGGCCGTCCGCCGCCGGTCATCGATACGCTGCTCGCCGCGGCCGCGCTCGAGCACGACCTGTACTTGGCCACCCGCAACACCCGCGACGTGCGCCACAGCGGCGCGGTGCTGTTCAATCCCTGGGAAGACGACCCGGCGGCCTACCCGATCATGCCGCGGTGGCGTCGCCGGCGACCTCCGGTAGGCTGAGGGACGTGGTGGCTTGTACCTGCGACGGGCTCAGGACGGCGCCTGCCCTGCAAGCCGACGAACCGCCTCACCTGGGACCCAGTCCCAGCCACCTCCGTTGCTGTAAACCTTCCCCATGACCCCCTGGCTCGTCCCCCTGCCGGTCGCCATCCCGCTGGCCGTCGCCGGCATGCTGCTGCTCTGCAACAAGCTGCTGCCGGACGGCGTGCCGGATGCCATCGCCCTCATCACCGCCCTGTTCGCCGCCGCCGCGGCGGCGCTGTTGCTGCGCGCCACTACAGCCGGCCCGATTACCTACTGGTTCGGCGGCTGGACTCCGCGCGACGGACAGGTCATCGGCATCGCTTTCGTCATCGACCAAGCCGGCGCGCTGCTGTCCCTGTTCATCGCCGCTTTGACCGCGGTGACGCTTATCTTCGCCTGGGGCTGGTTCGACGAGGTCGGCACGCAATTCCACGCCATGATGCTGGTGTTCATGGCCGCGATGATCGGTTTCGTCTGCACCCACGACCTGTTCAACCTGTTCGTCTGGTTCGAGGTGATGAGCGTCGCTGCCTTTGCTCTCACCGCATATCAATTGAACATCGCAGCCCTGGAAGGCGCACTGACCTTCACCGTGACCAACGGCCTGGGCAGCTACCTGATGCTGGGCGGCATCGCACTGCTCTATGCACCGTCGGGTGCGCTGGATTTCGGTGTACTCGAAAACTTCGTTCGCGGTTCGCCAAATTCGCCGGTGGTCGCCGCCGCCTTTTGCCTGATCGCGACGGCCCTGCTGATCAAGGGCGCCATGGTGCCGTTGCATTTCTGGCTATCCGACGCGCACGCGGTCGCGCCGAGTCCGATTTCGGTGATCTTCTCCGGCATCATGGTGCCGCTCGGCCTGTTCGGCGTGCTGCGCCTGCTATGGACGGTGTTCGCCCCCGATCCGGCGGTGCCGCACGTCGCCCACACGTTGCTGCTGTGGCTGGGCGGCGCGACAGCGATCATCGGCGGGCTCGCCGCGGTGGAGCAGCGGCACCTCAAGCGCATGCTGGCGTTCTCCACGGTCGCCCACATGGGTGTGCTGCTGATCGCGCTGGCGCTGCTTACGCCCGCCGGAGTCGCAGGGTTCTTCGCTTACCTGATCGGTCACGGGCTGGTGAAATCCGCCCTGTTCATGATTGCCGGGATCTGCCTCGCCAGCCTGGGCGGCATCGATGAACTCGGTCTGCGCGGCGCCGGCCGCACCATCTGGCCGGTGGGACTGGCGGCAGCGCTTGGCGGCCTGCTGCTGGGCGGATTGCCGATTGGGATCATGGATTCCGGCACCTCGACAATCGATGCCGCGGCAGCCGCAACGGGGCGCGACTGGATCGAGGTGCCGATCATCCTCGGCACCGGCCTGACCGGTGCCGCAGTGCTGCGCGCAATCGGCCGCATTTTCTTCGGCCTGGGTCCCACGCCCGGTGAGGAAGCACGCGCCCCGAGCGACCAGGAGCAGGAAGCCGCTAACCGCCCAGTATGGCTTATGGCCGCACCGGCAGTCCTGCTCCTCGCCGCCGCCCTGATCTCCGGCGAATCCGTGGAAGCGGCTGCGCGCCACATCGCAGCCGGGTTTCTGGCCTCGAGCGGGGTGCAAAGCCCCGTGGTCCCGAAGCTGCCCGCGCCGCATCCGTTCGTGCCGTGGGTCGCGCTGACCCTGGCCGTCGGCGTCGCCGGATTCGATCTGTGGCGAGATCGCCTGCCGCGCGTATTCGTCTGGCTGGTGGACGGTGCGAGTTGGCCGCTGTTCGACGCCGTCACGCGGTTGCACACCGGGTTGGTGGGCGATTATGTGCTGTGGATCGTTATCGGCTTGGCCGTGTTCACCGCGGCATTCGCTCTGGCGTAACTGCTACAGTCCTGCAATTTGCAGGGCCGAACGCACGCGCACCAGAAACGCTTCCAACTGATCGAGATCGCGGTAATGGATCCGCACGGTCCCGCCGCGTGCGCTGCCTGCGATCTCCACCCGCAATCCCAGTTCTGCAGTCAGTTCGCGTTCCAACGCCTCGGTGTTCGGGTCCTTCTGTGCGATTGCCGGCTCGGCGCGGGGTTTGCGCGACGCCAGCGCCTCGGTCTGCCGCACCGACAATCCTTGTGAGAGCACCATACCCAAGGCGGCTTCCGGCGTCGGATGCGCCAGCAATGCACGCGCATGACCCGCGGTGACATCGCCCGCCCGCACCGCCTGCTGCACGATCCCCGGCAAATTCAGCAGCCGCAGCATATTTGTAATATGCGGGCGGGACTTGCCCACCGCCTGGGCCAATGCCTCTTGGGTCAACCCGAATTCTTCCACCAGGCGCGTATACCCCTCGGCCTCCTCGATCGGATTAAGGTCCTGACGCTGCAGGTTCTCCACCAGCGCCGCAGCCATCGCATCCGTATCGTCCAGGACGCGAACCAGAGCGGGCGTTTCATGCAGACCAGCCAGAGCGGCGGCGCGCCATCGACGCTCCCCGGCAATGATCTGGAAGCGGCCATCCGCCGATGGGTGCGGTCGCACCAGCAGCGGCTGCAGAATGCCACGTGCCCTGATCGACTCCGCCAGTTCCTGTAGCGCACCCTGATCCATCCCGCCACGTGGCTGGAACGGCCCTGCCTCGAGCAGATCGAGCGGAATTTGCCGAATTCCGGAAATCCCGGCGCCCGCGGTCAAGGCGGCGTCGCCAAGCAGCGCCGCCAAGCCGCGACCTAGGCGCGGCCCGCTTTCTTTCACGCTCATTTTGAAGGTCCGATGCTATGGGGACGTTCGCGTCGCAGCAGCTCACCCGCCAGCCGTACGTAGGCCTGCGCGCCAGGGGAGCGGAAATCGTACAGCAGCACCGGTTTGCCGTGGCTCGGCGCCTCAGTTACCCGGATATTGCGTGGAATCACGGTTTCATAAACCGCGGACCCGAAATAGCCCCGCGCGTCGCTGGCGATGAGGTCGGACAGGCTGTTCCGCCGATCGAACATCGTCAGCACAATTCCCTGTAGCCGAAGCGCTGGATTGAAGCCGCGGCGCACAGCGTCGATTGTGTGGACCAATCCGCTGATTCCTTCCAGCGCGTAGAACTCACATTGCAGCGGCACCAGCACCGCATCGGCTGCGACCAGCGCATTGACCGTCAGCAAACCAAGACTCGGCGGGCAGTCGATCAGCACATAACTGTACTCGCCCGGTCCGTTCCGCAGCGATGCCAGTGCGTCGCGCAAGCGGTATTCACGCCGTTCAAACGACACCAGCTCGATCTCGGCGCCGGTCAGGTCGGGCTCGGCTGGGACGATGCTGAGATTGGGCACCGTCGTCGGCCGAGCAGCATCCTCGGGCGGCGCATGGAGCACCAGCAGGCAATATGCGCCAAGCGTCCGGTCCTCGCGGGCAATTCCCAGTCCGGTCGAGGCATTGCCCTGGGGATCGAGGTCGATCAACAGCACCGATTCCCCGCTCGCGGCAAGGGCAGTGGCGAGATTGACCGCAGTCGTGGTCTTGCCGACGCCGCCCTTCTGGTTGGCGACAGCGAAGATTCGGGGTGGCCTGACGGGTGAAGGAGCCTCAGGCTTGGTGTTTGACACGCTGCAACTCGGTGATCCGAAGAATGACGGCGCCTGGGGCAGTGCGACTCGGGATGCGCTCGACACGCATGTGCCACTGCACGCTGGCGTCGGTCAATTCGGACTCGACCGTTGCACCCTTCAGGAACAGGCAGGTGCCGTCGGAAGCGAGCAACGGGGCCGCCAATTGCAGCAGACGCGGCAGCCGCGCCAAGGCCCGGGCGGTCACCAGAACAGCCGGCTTTAGCCGGACATCCTCTGCGCGGGCCACATGCACCTGCGCCGAAGCCCCTAGCAGCCGCGTCGCTTCCCGCAGGAAGGCTGCTTTGCGGTGGTCCGGTTCGATCAACTCGACGGAAATTCCCGTAGCCGCGGCCAGGATCAGTCCCGGAAATCCTGCACCCGATCCAAGGTCGATGGCGCGTTCCGTTCCAGGCGGAATCAGCGGGACGAGCTGTAGCGAGTCCTCGATGTGGCGCTGCCGGATCGATCGCTCGTCTTTTGCGGCGATCAAGTTAATTGTACCGTTCCAGCGTCTCAGCAGATCCTCGAATTCAACAAAATCGTTCGACGCCGAACGGCGTTTCACGTGGAACTCAGATGAGCGGCACGCCTTCGCATATGGCCCGCGATAGCCGCCAAAGCCGCCGGCGTGATTCCCTGAATACG
>DATIMO010000612.1:0-5807 GCA_035475215.1 Acetobacteraceae bacterium
GGCATGCGAAGCAGATCGGCGCCGATGGCATCCTGTCCACCGCACCACCCTATGCGTGCCCGACGCCGCGCGAGGTCGTGGCGTTCTTCTCGGCAGTTTCAGATGCGGTCGATCTGCCGTTGATGGTGTACAACTGGGCGCGCGGCGTCAGTATCGAGATCACCTGGGAAACCGCCGTGGAACTCGCCCGCATCGATCATGTGGTGGCGATCAAGGACAGCACCGCGAATGTTGCTCAGGCGATCGCCACGCTGGAGAAAGTGCACGACAGTGTTCGCGTGTTCGGCGGGTTCATCAATCGCGCGGGCCTGGCGCTGCTGCGTGGCCTCGGCGGCGACGGCAACATTGATGGCGGTGCGCTGGGCGCACGATTTGCAGTGGAGTTCTACGAAAGCGTCTGGCGCGGCGATTGCGCCTCTGCCACACAGGCGGCGGATGCTTATGTGGCGTTGATGCGCCAGCTCATCCGCCCTGATTGGAGCGGCGTGTTCGGATCGCCGCCGGCGCAGATCAAGGCAGCGATGAACCTGCTCGGCCAGCCTGGCGGCTGGCCTCGCCCGCCGCTGCTGCCGATCGATGATGCGGGGGCCTTGGATGCGCTGCGCAACGTGCTTGCCTCTGCCGGTCTCCGATAACAATGTAAGGCGGAAAAGGCGCAGCGTGTTCCGCCCTACCCTCCCGGATCGATGGCATTCGCACAGGCCCTCGTCGGCGTGCCCACAGCGTGACCGACCAGCGGCACGACATCCAGCCCCGCGGTCGTGATGCGGCACGGTGCGGCAACCAGCCCGCAGCCGGACAGCGCAAGCAGGTCAAGCAGAATTGTCAAGGGCACCATCTGCGATCAGCGCGCCGTGCGTGGCCGGGTTCCCGTCCGGTTGCGATTGGGGCAGCATCATCGCCGCGATGGCAACAGGCGTACTTGTTCTCGTGGTCGGTCCGAGTGGGGCAGGGAAGGACACGCTGCTGGATGCGGCGCGGCTTCGGCTCACGGACGGCGCACAATTCCGGTTTGTCCGCCGCGTGATCACCCGACCGGCAGAGGCCGGAGGTGAAGCGCATGAGGCTGTCACCGAGGCGGAATTCGCCGCCCGCCAATTCGCGCTGAGTTGGCATGCGCACGGACTGTGGTACGGCATCCCTGCCGATATCGCCGGCGATATTGCGGCAGGTCGCATCGTCGTGGCCAACGTATCGCGTAGCGTAATCGCACAGGCGTCGCGCCAATTCCCGGTGCACGTGATCGAGGTGTCCGCACCGCCCGCACTGCTTGCCCAGCGATTGGCATATCGCCGGCGCGAGAATGCCGCCGCGATAGGTGCTCGCCTAACCCGTGTCGCGCCGGTGCCCGATTGGGTGGCGACCGAGCGGGTGCTGAACGACAGCACACCAGTGGCGGGGGCTACGCGGTTTCTCGCGGCACTTATCCGCGCAGCGGCAGCCGGGCAGCGATCAGGAACGGTTCTCCTGGAGCCGCCTGATTGAACAGGCAGATCTCGGTCACACGACGCGGTTCCAGCAATGCACGGGCCAGATGATGCTCGGCGGCCGGTTGGTAGAAGGCGCGTTCCTCGGCGGTCAGGCGCCGGGTCAGTGTCATATGAAAGAACCAGGTGCCGAACACGTAGGGATAGCCCCAGCGTCGCAGCATCGCGTCCTGCGCCGTCGTGAGGCCGGCCCGGTGACGGCGCGCCACTTCCTCAGCGGTCGGATCAGCTCGGAATTCATCCAGTCCGGCGACGCACACATCAGCCAGCGCCTGCAACTGCGTCGATGGCTCGGTTTCGCGCAGTGCCAGAAAGCCATGTATTTCCGAAACCGCGAGTGATGGCAGATCGAACGGCGCAATACCGGCCGCCAGCGTTTCGGCGGCGCCTTTTAACGCATCCCAGCCGGTGTCGTGCCGCACTCGCATTGGTGGTTTCAACGTTGCGTGAAACCCATAGAGCCGCGGCTCGGCCGTAGCCTCGGCAATGCCGGCCAGCTCCGGCTGGGGTGCCGGCGCACCGCTCTCGGGATCGCGGCCGAGCCAGGTAGCCGATGCCGCAAACAACGAATCTTCCGGCAATGGTGCATAATACACCGCCACACGCGCCGGGTCGAAACGCATCAGGCGACTCGTTCGCCCGCGCGCCAGACTTGGCGGACCACGGCCAGGTTGTCGTGCACACGGACGCGCACGAGGTCGGCACGCTTGCCCGGCGTGATCCTACCCCGATCGCCCAGTCCGGCGATGTGCGCCGGATTATCGGAGATGAGGGCAATGGCCGATGCAAGGGAAATCTGGCGCGCAATCTGGAATGCTGCCTCGATCAGACTGGGCGGTACGTAATCCGAGGCAAACGCGTCGATCGCCTCGTTGCAGAGCAATTCGCCCGCCGACACGTTGCCGGAATGCGAACCGCCACGCACGATATTCGGTGCGCCGGCAATCACCTGCATGCCGGCTTCGCGCGCTGCAAGCGCCGCCTCCAGCGTAACCGGGAATTCGCTCACGCGAATACCATCGCCGGCGTTCTCGGCGATCTCTGCGGCGGTCCGGTCATCGTGGCTCGCCAGCGCGACGCGGCGACCAGTCATCCGATCCAGCAGGGCGCGTCTGTTGGGACCGCGCAACCGTGCCCGCGCCGCCTGCAACTCGGTAATGCGACGCTCGATCTCCTGTTGCGGCATGCCGCCCTGCCGCCGCAGCGACCGATACCGGTCGAGATCGGCGTACTGACCAACACCCGGCGTGTGGTCCATCAGGCTAACCATGCGTGTCCGATGATGATCGGAAACGGCATCAAACAGCCGGAGCATGTCGGGGGAGGGGATTTCGCATCGCAGGTGCAAGAAATGTTCGGCCCTCAGCAACCCGGCATCGCTGAGCGCATCAAGGTCGGCAACACCTTCATGGAAGGTGCGAATCCGGTCCTTGTCGAAGCTGAGATCGCCGAGGCAGAACGCGTCCAGCACCGTGGTGACACCCGCCGCCGCGCATTGCGCGTCATGCGCGATCATCGCCGAGCGGGATGGCCAGCGTGCGTTGCTGCGTGGTTGCACCTGGCGTTCCAAATTGTCGGTATGCAGATCGACCGCGCCGGGGATCAAAATGTCTTCTGCAAGGTCCAGCGCGGCCGGCAGGGCGGAGCGGCCCGGTTGCACGTCGGCGATCAGCGTTCCGCGTATCACCAGCGTGCCGTGCATCACCGCATCGGGAAGCACCAGACGAGAATTGGTCAGAACCGTCTCGCAAGTCATGCGGCGTGCAGCAGCGGCGTGAGGGGGAACACTCGGTCGGCGACGGCGTCCCTGTCTGTCGTATCATGCATGATGGCCACGGTAGCGACGCCGCGCGCCTTGGCATCGTTGATCATGTCAACGACGACTGCGCGATTTTCGTCATCGAGAGAAGCTGTTGGTTCGTCCAGCAGCAGGATCGGATGGCCGCCGATGAAGCCGCGCGCCAGATTGACGCGCTGCTGTTCCCCGCCTGAAAACGTGGCCGGCGGCAGACCATGCAGCCGGGGCGGAATGTTGAGTCGCAGCAGCAGTGCCGTGGCGTCCGCATATGCCGTGTCGGGTTGGATGCCTCGCGCGATCATCACCTCCGCAACCAGATCGATCGCCGGGATGCGCGGCACCACGCGCAGGAACTGGCTGACATAGCCGAGCGTTTCGTGCCGGACCGCCAGAATGATACGTGGATCAGCCGCGGCGAGGTCCACCATCCTGTCGCGGTGACGCACGAGAACCCGCCCGCCCTCGGCGCGATAGTTGCCATAGAGACTGCGCATCAATGTCGATTTGCCGGCCCCCGACGGGCCTGTAAGCACCACACACTCGCCCGCATGCACGTCCATGTCGATCTCGGCCAGAACCGGAATTCGTAAGCCGCCGCGCAGGTGCAGCGTGAACCCCTTCGCCAATGCCTCGGTGCGCAGCATCACTCGGTTCATGGAAAGGCTTTCTTCATCGGTCCGGGTGCAGAACCGGAAGTGCGGCAAGCCCGGACGAACGGGCGTGGTGCCCGCTCGATAGGGTGCTGTCGCCATCGGAGAACACGCATGCGTATGCGCATTGCGTTGTTGATCCGGTGGGGTTCGAGGCGGATCCAGCTCTTAATCAAGATCCGCCTCTGACCCACCGGGGCCGGAGAGGTGGCGGTAGCCACCCTCCGGTGCCCGAATACCACAGTCCTACACCGACTTGCAATGACCTCGCCTATCACGCCTGCAGTACCGAACTGACCAGGAGTTGCGTGTACGGGTGTTGCGGATCATCCAGCACCTGGTCGGTCAGCCCTGACTCCACCACGCGGCCGCGCTGCATGACAATGATGCGATGCGCCAGCAGTCGCGCCACGGCGATATCATGCGTCACCAGCACGACGGCAATCTTCAGCCGAGCGACCAGTGATCTGATCAGGTCCAGCAACCGTGCCTGTACGGAAACGTCCAGCCCGCCGGTCGGCTCGTCCATGAAGACCAATCGCGGATGCGTCACCAGCGTGCGGGCGATCTGCAAGCGCTGCAACATTCCGCCGGAGAATGTTCGTGGCAGATCGTCGATGCGATCGGCATCGATTTCGACCTGCGCCAGCCAAACGAGTGCCGCGGCACGAATGCCGCCGTAGTGGCGCGCGCCCTGTGCCATGAGCCGCTCGCCCACATTGCCGCCGGCGCTCACGCCCATGCGCAGGTTCTGGCGCGGGTCCTGATGCACGAAACCCCAATCCGATCGATGCAGACGGCGCAATGCAGGGGCGGGCATGGCCTGCACATCGTGCAGGCGGCCCGCGGGATCGCGATACCAGACCGTTCCAGCATCCGGCATCGCGTGTCCGGACAATACGTTTAGCAAGGTTGTCTTGCCGGAACCGGACTCACCGACCACTGCCAGCATCTCGCCAGGCCAGAGATCGACATCCAACTCGACCAGCGCCGGAATGGTCCCAAAAGCAAGCGATAATCCGCGCGCGGACAGCAGTGTTTCATCCGTCATCACTCGGCCGCCTCCGGCAATCCTTCGGCGCCGAGATGGCCGGCGGCCCGTCGCCCGGCGCAATAATCGGTATCGGAGCAGACGAACATGCGTCGGCCGCGATTATCCATCACCACCTCATCCAGATACGAATCGGTCGCGCCGCACAGGCTGCAGGCATGCGGTGCCCGTCCAGCCCGGAACGGGTAGTCCTCGAAATCGAGCGAGCGCACGTCGGTGTAAGGCGGTATTGCGTAGATGCGCTTCTCCCGGCCGGCGCCGAACAGTTGCAACGCCGGCATCATGTGCAGCTTCGGATTGTCGAACGCCGGGATCGGGCTGGGTGCCGTCAGGTAGCGGCGGTTCACCATCACCGGATAATCGTAGCTGATCGCAACCTGACCGAACCGGGAGATGTCTTCGTACAGCTTGACGTGCATCACGCCGTAATCGGCCAGGGCGTGCATGCGGCGTGTTTCTGCCCGCGATGCTTCCAGCCGGTACAGAGGTTCCGGCTGAGGCACCTGATATACGATGATCTGGTCGTCCCGTAGCGGCGTTTCCGGGATGCGATGGCGGGTCTGGATCACTGTCGCGTCGGCCGTGGCCGTGGTCGTCCGCACGCCCGCGGTGCGGGCAAAGAAGCGCCGGATAGAAACCGCATTGGTGGTGTCGTCGGCGCCCTGATCGATCACCTTCAGCACATCGTCAGCACCCAGCACCGATGCCGTTACCTGGATTCCCCCGGTGCCCCAGCCGTAGGGCAGCGGCATCTCGCGGGATCCGAACGGAACCTGATGCCCAGGGATGGCCACGGCCTTCAGCAGCGCGCGACGGATCAT
>DATIMO010000613.1:0-3068 GCA_035475215.1 Acetobacteraceae bacterium
TCGCCGAAGTTCAGCACTTCACGAGGCGCGCCTGCCCCTCGTCGACCGGGGCCAGCACGATTCCGACCTCGTCCAGGAACGCGTCCAGGTCCTCAATCGCGCGCAACCGGTCGGACCGGTATCGGCCGGCCAGCACGGTCCCGGTTTCCAGGTAGCAAGCGACCGACATTACCCATTCCGGGTCCGCGGCCAGTCTGGCCAGCAGCGCTTGCGCCGAGGGCTCGCCGAACAGGATTGCCACGATTGCTGAAGAGTCGACGACGATCGTCATCCCTCGTCGCCGGCGGCCGCGTCCCATTCCTCCGGGTTGACTGGCGGCGCGTCATAGGCGTCACGCAGCCGGCTCGACAGGGCGCTCAGCCGGGCCGGTAGGCTCGCGGCAGTGTCTCGCCGGGCGCGCTCACGCGCCAAACGCTCGCGCAAAGCAACGGTGACTGCCTCGGTCATGCTTTCGCCCGCCAGCCAGACCAGGCTGCGCGCCAGGTCGTCGGCTTCCGCCGTCTTGATGCTCAGTGCCATGTGCAGCCGCGAACAATCCCAGAACTCTGACAAGAGCGGACCCAAGACACGCGGCGGGCTTATTTGTCCACCGTCCGCTCCAGCCAGTCCGGCACCGTTCGCCGGAACCGTGGCGGCCCGTGACCAACGGGCGCCATCGCCGCCGGACGTGCGAACGTCCCGACCGGGCGTTCGGCGAACCGACCGTGCTGCAGCAGCCGGTCATACAGCACCAGCGCCCCGGCCACAGCCATGTTCAGCGCGAACCGCGTCGGGATCCGCACGACGTGGCGGCACTGCGCCAGCAAGACAGGCGACACGCCGGACCGTTCGGGTCCCAACACGTAAGCGGCATTCAGCGGGTGGCGGAACGACGGCAGATCGGCCGCATTGTCATGCAGTTCCACGCCCACCAGGACGCAGCTGGCCGGGAGTGCCAAATCCGGCACCGTGGAAAATCGCCACAGCGGCACGTGCAACGGGGTATCGGCAGTATCCGCCTGGCGCCCCGCCCTTGCATCCCATCCGGCGCCGATGGTGAAGCAGAACGCGGCACCGAACGCGTGCGCCGTGCGCAGCAGCGCGCCGACATTCGCCGATTTGGAGACGCCCTCCACGCCGATTCCGCAGTAGCCGCGGCTTCTGGCCTCCGTCATGCGTGCGGTCTATGCCTGGGCGATGAGTGATGCAACCGACGCGCTGTTGGCGGCGCAATACGAGGCCCTGCCCTACCCGCCGCGCGATCCGCGCGATGAAGCCAAACGGCTGATCGTCGGCAGTCCGGGTCATCTGCGTGAGATCGATTATTGGATTTTCGGAGCGCGCCGTCCGGCGACCCGACCGTTGCATGCGTTGATTGCCGGGGGTGGAACGGGCGACGCGACGATCATGCTGGCGCAGCAACTCGCTGCCGCCGACCGACCCGGAAGCGTCATGTGGCTCGACCGTTCGGGCGCGTCACTGCGGCTGGCACAGGCGCGGGCTGCCACGCGTGGCCTGACGAATATCGCCTGGGAGCAGCGGTCGCTGCTCGATCTGCCCGGCTCGGGTCTGGGGCCGTTCGACTACGTCGATTGCTGCGGCGTGCTGCACCATCTGCCCGATCCGGAGGCAGGGCTGCAGGCGTTGCTGTCGGTGCTGGCGCCGGGCGGCGGCCTCGGGCTGATGGTGTATGCGCCGCATGGCCGCACCGGCGTCTATATGGTGCAGGATGCGCTGCGCATGCTGGCGCCCCCGGACCAACCGATCGGTCCGCGGCTGGATACCGCGCGGCGCGTGTTGCGGCACCTGCCGGAAACCGCCTGGTTTCGCATGAACCAACATTTGCAGGATCACATCATCGGCGGCGATGCCGGAGTATATGATCTGCTGCTCAACCCGCGCGACCGCGCGTACAGCGTGCCGGAGTTCGCTGCCCTGCTCGCGGGGGTCGGGCTGGAGATCGTGTGCTGGGTCGAGCCGGTGCGCTATGATCCGTTGCTGCTGCTGCCGGACCCAAAACTGCGCAGCCGCGCCGAGGCTCTGGAGCCGCTGGCCCGTGCGGCGCTGGCCGAGGCGCTGGCCGGCAACATGAGCATCCACGTGGTGTATTGCGTACGCTCCGGGCAATCGCCGGAACGAGCCGATCCGATGGACCCGGCGATGGTGCCCACCACGCGTGAGGGCACTGGTTCCGACATTGCCCGTTTCATCCAGCCGGACGGGACCATGACGCTGGTCATCGACGGGCTGCGACTGCCGCAACCCATGCCGCGGATGGCAGCGGCGATCCTGGGACAGATCGACGGCCGTCGCAGCCTGGGCGAGATCGAGGCGACGCTGGTCGACCGAGGTGCGAGCCGCGACGTTTTCATCCGCGCCTGGCGGGAGACGTTCGCCGTCCTGGAACATCAGAATCGATTGTTCCTGGCCGCTCCGCATTGAGTTTTATGGCGGCTCCGCCGAGGCGCGGGTCCGCGGCAGCCACACGCTGACGGTGGTACCAACCCGGTGATTGCTCTCGATCACAAGCCGGCCGCGGTGACGGTTGACGATGTGCTTCACGATGGCCAGTCCGAGGCCGGTGCCGCCCACCGCGCGTGATCGGCCGGTATCGACCCGATAGAAGCGTTCGGTCAGCCGTGGCAGATGCTGGCGCGGTATGCCGGGGCCCTGGTCGGATACCGATAACACCAGGCCAGGGGCAGAGGGCCACTGGCCGCCGGACTGGGACGACACCAGCGTCACTCGGATGGTGCCCGTTGGGGCGCCGTACTTCATGGCGTTGTCCAGCAGGTTCTGCACCACCTGGGCAAGCTGGTCGGCATCTCCTGGTACCGGGGACAGCCCGGATGCCAGCTCGATGTCCAGTTTCATTCCGGCGGCTGTCAGGCGCGGCTCGAAGCTGGCCGCGACGCGCGACAGCAGATCTGAGATGTCGATGGTTTCAACCGGTAGCTGATGCTCAGTCAGCTCGATCTTCGAAAGGCTGAGCAGGTCGTCGATGAGCCGGTTCATGCGGGCTGCCTGCTCCGCCATAATGCCGAGGAAGCGGGCTTGCGCTGGCGGATCGTCCACGGCCGGCCCGCGCA
>DATIMO010000614.1:0-3457 GCA_035475215.1 Acetobacteraceae bacterium
GCCAGCCGGCGAAACAACGCAATCCCGATCCCACGGCCCCGATGCGCCGGCTCAACGAATACGTCCTCCACGAACAGAATGGGCCGCGCGGCGAAGGTACTCAGCAGATAGTACCAGATGCCAATACCGACTGGCCGTGCCTCGATGTCCGCCAACAAGGCATACGCCAGCGGCTGCGATCCGAACAGGATGCGGGCGAAATCCGCCTCGGTGGCGGTGAACCGATCCAGCATCCGCTCATAATTCGCCAGTCCCCGAACCAGCCGCCGCACGTGCCCAACATCAGCCGGGGTGGCAGCGCGCAACGTGAACCCGTTCGTGGCCACTCAGAGCGTCTCCGGCACGCGGGTCCGTTCATTGGGCGGGCCATCACCGGTGTTGGCGGTGCGGCTTCGCTCCAGGAGCAGTATCTCGCATTGCTCCCGTGCGAATGGTTTGTGCTCGACCCCGCGCGGCACCACGATGATCTCTCCCGCGCCGACGTCCACCTGCCGATCGCGGAAATCCATGCGAAGCCGTCCGGTGAGAACCAGAAACAACTCGTCGGCCTGCGCGTGGCTGTGCCAGACGAAGTCGCCCTGCAGCTTCACCAGCTTGATCTCGTAATCATCCACGGTCTCAATCAGACGCGGTGCCCAGTGATCGGAAAACATAGCCAGCTTGTCGGCAAGGCTTATTCGCACGCCATCGGCCATAACCTTCGCTCCCGGTGGCCTACAACATCAAGCTCAGCGGGTCTTCGACCACCGTCTTGAACGCCGCCAGCCACTCCGCGCCCAGCGCGCCATCCACCACGCGGTGATCCACCGACAGTGTGCAGGTCATCATGGTTGCCACCACGATCTGCCCGTCCTTCACCACCGGCCGCTGCTGCCCAGCCGCCACCGCCAGGATCGCCGCCTGCGGCGGGTTGATCACCGCGGCGAACTCTGACACGCCGTACATTCCCATGTTGGAGATGGAAAAACCGCCGCCCTGGAATTCCTCCGGCTTCAGCTTGCCGGATTTGGCGCGGGCGATCAGGTCCTTCATCTCGTTGCTGATCGCCGCCAGGCCCTTCTGGTCGGCACGGCGGACGATAGGCGTGATCAGCCCGTCGGGGATCGACACCGCCACGCTGATGTCCACGTCATCGAACAGGATCACGTTGTCCTCGGTATAGCTCGCATTCACCTTGGGAATGCGCCGCAGCGTCACCGCAGCGGCCTTGATGATGAGGTCATTCACCGACAGGCGGAACGCGCCCGCACCTTCCTTCGGGGACTTTGCGTTGAGCTGCTCGCGCAATTTCAGCATTGCGTCGATCTCGACATCAATCGACACGTAGAAATGCGGGATCGTCTGTTTCGCCTCGGTCAGCCGGCGAGCAATCACCTTGCGCACCGTACTGTTGGGAACCAGATGATGCGGCGCGGTGATCGCCGGTACCGGAGCAGGCGGGCGTGCCGCGGGTGCAGGCGGTGCAGCAGCAGCGGGCGCCGGGCGGGCGCCCTGCATGGCTGCCTCGATATCCACCTTCACGATGCGCCCGTTCGGGCCGCTGCCCTTCAGCCCGCTCAGATCGATCCCCGCCTGCTGCGCCATGCGTCTGGCCAGCGGCGAAACGAACAACCGTTCCTCAGGCGCAGTCTGTCCATTGCCACCGCGTGCCGTCTGCACGGGCGGTGGCGTCGAAGGCTCCCGCCGTGCCGGCCCTGGTGGCTCCGGTTCACGATCCGGCGCCTTCTGCTGCGGGGGTTCCTGCTTAGGCGGCGCCGGTGTACCTTCGGGCACTTTCTCGCCGGCTTCGACCAGCACGGCGATCGGCGCATTCACTTTCACGCCTTCTGTGCCGTCACCCACCAGGATGCGGCCCAGTACGCCTTCATCCACCGCTTCGACTTCCATCGTGGCCTTGTCGGTTTCGATCTCGGCAATCACGTCGCCGGCCTTGACCTCTTCGCCTTCTTTCTTCAGCCAGCGCGACAGCGTGCCCTCGGTCATCGTGGGGGACAGCGCCGGCATGAGGATATTGGTTGCCATTGCGCTGCTCCTCAGACGATCTTCCGTACCGCATCGACCACCCATTCGGGCTGCGGCAGCGCCAGCTTTTCCAGATTGGCGGCATAGGGCAGCGGCACGTCCAAACCATGCACACGCACCGGCGGTGCATCCAGCCAGTCGAATGCGTGCTCGATCACCTGCATCGCGATCTCCGCGCCGATCCCGGCGAATGGCCAGCCTTCCTCGACGGAGACGACGCGGTTGGTCTTTTTGACGCTTGCAACGACGGTCCCGGTATCCAGCGGGCGCAGGCTGCGCAGGTTGATCACCTCTGCTTCGATGCCCTGCTTCGCCAGTTCCTCGGCCGCCTTCATCGCCACCCCGACCATGATGCTGAATGCAACGATCGTCACCCGGTCGCCGACTCGCTCGATTTTTGCCGGCCCGATCGGGACGATGAAGTCGTCATCGGTCGGACATTCGAAGCTGTGGCCATACAGGATTTCGTTCTCCAGCATGATCACCGGATTTGGATCGCGGATCGCCGAGCGCAGCAGGCCCTTGGCATCAGCAGACGACCAGGGCGCCACCACCTTCAGGCCTGGCACATGCGCGTACCAGCTCGCGTAGCATTGGCTGTGCTGCGCGGCGACACGGGACGCGGCGCCGTTGGGGCCGCGGAACACGATCGGACAACCCATCTGTCCGCCGGACATGTACAGCGTCTTGGCCGCCGAGTTGATGATCTGATCCATCGCCTGCATGGCGAAGTTGAACGTCATGTACTCGACGATCGGCCGCAATCCGTTCAGCGCCGCGCCCACCGCCATGCCGGTGAAGCCATGCTCGGTGATCGGCGTGTCGATGATGCGCTTGGGACCGAATTCGTCCAGCAGTCCCTGGCTGACCTTGTATGCGCCCTGATACTGAGCGACCTCCTCGCCGATCAGGAACACATTGGCATCCCGGCGCAGCTCGACAGCCATCGCGTCGCGCAATGCCTCGCGGACCGAGATCGCCTTGGTCGTTCCCCAGTCCTTCTCGGGGCCCGGCTGCGGCAGGGCCTGCGCGGCCGGGGCGCGTTGCTCCTGAGCGCCGCGGGCCGCGATGGCGCCGGCGTCTTCAGCCTCGGCCGGCACTTTGGGTTCGGCCGGTGCCGGCTTGCGCGGGGCGGTTGCCGGTGTCTGGGACACGTCCTCGCCATTCGCCACCAGCACCGCGATTGGCGTGTTCACCGCAACCCCTTCGGTGCCCTCATCGACCAGGATGCGGGCCAGCTTGCCCTCATCGACCGCCTCCACCTCCATCGTCGCCTTGTCGGTTTCGATTTCGGCGATCACATCGCCGGCCTTGACGTCGTCGCCGACGCCTTTCAGCCACTTCGCCAACTTGCCCTCTGTCATCGTGGGCGACAGCGCCGGCATTAGAATCTGCGTCGCCATCGCTCAGGCCCCCAACATCACGTCAGTGTACA
>DATIMO010000615.1:0-2749 GCA_035475215.1 Acetobacteraceae bacterium
TGCACGGTGCTGCCGCCGACCGCCTTGCCGCTGTTGTTGTGGCCCAGCTCGAGCGGATACCCCCCATCGACAATACGATTGTCGAGCCAATAGAGCTTGGTCTGCTCCATTTCGTCAGAGGCGAATTCCTCCAGCGGCCGGTACCAGCCCCCTGCATCGAACGCCACGACCGAAAAGCCGGCCTCGGCCAGCTTCGCGGCAAGCGTGCCGCCGCCGGCTCCGGTGCCAACAATGGCGAAGTCGACCGCCTCATCCTCCCGGTACTGTTTCATCGGCACCCACTTGCCGACACGCAGCACGTCGGGCGCGCGCCCATCCTTGCCGCGCGGCTGATCAGCGAGGATTTCAGGCATGTGGCCGGCGCTCCACCGGATCCCACGGGTCGTGCCGGTTGAACCCCATGCGCACATACCCGCGCGGAGAAGCCGGGCCACCGAAGCCCATCTCATCCCAGCCCTGCGGATGCGCATAGTACATCGTGACGACGTCGTGCAGCACGCGGCCCTTGAAAAAAGGCTTGGCCGGGACGTCCGACCACAACGGGCTGCGCACTTCACCTTGCTGGACCGCCTGCAACAGATCGTCCTGGCGGCCGCCGGATAGGTCGGCAAAGGCTTGGCCAAAGCGCTGGCGTGATTCGGCGTCGATGGCAGCCAGGCCACGCCGCCACATCTCCTGCATCGAGGGCTCACCCGCCTGCTGCATGCCGTCGGTATTATTGGCGGCCATCTTGTGATCGATGAAATTGGCGATCGGCACTCGATCGCTTCCGGTTTGCGGAATGATGCGGTCGCAGATGGCGCGCAGGACCGGCCATTCCTGCTCGGTGAAGAAATGGCGTTGCGGCGGGTGGTTCAGGCGCTTGTCGATCACCCGTCGGGTCGCGTCGTTCCACGACGGTGTGTCACGCTTTGCGAGCGTGCTGTAGCCGGGGAACCGAGTGCCTTCAGGCATTCCGTTCCTCCTGTAACAGATCGAGCGTTGCCAACCCCGCCAGGGCCAGGCCGGTGAAGCTGGGCGGTGCGGGAATCGGCGGTCCGTTCAGGATGTTCTGGCTCCAATTTCGCCAACCGCCCATGTTGCGCGACACGCCGTAGACGTGGAATCCGGCGCCGCCGAAACCGATCGCGGCCGTCAGCCACAACCATGCGCGAGTCAGGCGCGGCCATCGTGTTCGCCGCTCGGTCCCGGCTTTGGCCACCAATGCGGCGGCAATGGGGGGCACCGTAACCGGCACGAACATGAACGGATTATGGTACGCGCCCCGGAAATGCAGCAGCGACGCTTCCGCCACCGTGCCGAGCAGGCCACCTGTGGTCACGGCAGCCATGGCGGGACCGGCGGGCAAACCGAACAGCCGCCCGCGGCCCTCTGTCGAATCACGCACATGCTCGGCAGCCGTGCCCATCAAGCCGGCCAGGATCAGCGCGTACGGCGCGCCCAGCGGTGCCCCGTAGAACAGGTTCACCCAGGAAAAACCGCCCTCCCGCTTGCTGACATTGTAGAGATGGAAACCACCGCCGAGCACCCCGATACAGGCCGACGCGGTGGCGATCGCGTGGCGCACCCGATGACCGCGCGGGGTTGCGTCGTGCGCTCCATGCAGGCTGCTGCCCAGCGTCATCGCCGAGGCGATGATCGGCAGGAACATGCCTTTGTTGAAGAACATGCCCCGGTAGTGTTCGACTGAACTGTCCGCCAGCACCGACAAGGCCAGCAGGGCGGAACTGTTGTTCAGACGCTTGGCTGCGCGGATGATCGTAGGCCCACCGTCTGCCGATCTCCTCCCACGACGGAAGGGGGAAATGGATCGTGTCGCCAGCAAACCAAGCACGCCGGCTGACACTGCGGCGAGCAGTGCCAGACCGGCGCCTTCAAGCGTTGTGTCCCGCGCCTCAATCGTCCGCATATCGTTCTGCATCCTGACGCTTCAGGGCGATGCCAAGACCTGGACGCGACAGGTCCGGGTGGATTGCTCCATTTCGCGGTACTGCTGCCCCGTCGAACAGCATGTGTTCGATCCGCACATGATCATGAAACCATTCCAGATGCCGCAATCGCGGCACGGCGCAGGCCGCGTGCAGATGCACTGACGGCGCGCAGTGGCCGGACAGATCGATGTGGTGCGCGTCGGCCAGCGTGCCGGCGGCAAGAAAGCCCGTCACGCCGCCGCAGCGGGTGGCGTCCGCCTGCATGACATCGACACACTCTGCCGCCAGCATTGCCCGCATATCGTCGAGGACATAGTGGTACTCGCCAGCCGCGACTTCCATTGGCGCGGGAACAAGTTCCCGCAGCAAGCGCAATCCGGAAAGATCATCGCTGGGCACTGGCTCCTCGAACCACCGCACGTCGGAGCCCACCACATGCTCGGCAAATTCCAATGCCCGCTTGGCGGCGAGCGCGCCATTTGCATCGACGAACAGGCCCGCATCACCGATCGCCCTGCGTGCCGCTTTCACCCGCTTTCTGTCACCAAGCGGATCGCGCCCCATCTTCATCTTGACCCAACGACAACCATCCTGCGCCACCCATCCCCCGAGCTGTTCCGCCAGCCGCGCATCGGTATAGTTGGTAAATCCACCACTCCCATAGATCGGCACCTTGTCCCTGACGGCACCCAACAGCCGGACCAATGGCAGATCGAGCAGCTTGGACTTCAGATCCCACAGCGCCACATCCACGGCGGAAACCGCAGTCGCCGCCAAGCCGCGCCGCCCGAGATTGCGTACCTCCCGTTCCATGACCG
>DATIMO010000616.1:0-13365 GCA_035475215.1 Acetobacteraceae bacterium
CGTTCCCCGCAGTCGGGCTGGCAGGCCGACAGCGGCCCATCCGGTTCTGACCAGGCGCGCAGAATCGCGAGGCAAGCCGCACCCAACGCACGAGCCCTGAATTGAGGGCGGCCCCACTGACAGGGGATGGGCCCCCACGAAACCGTCACGAAACTGACAGCATCAGAGAAGTCGGCGGTCACAGTTAGACCATCTTACAACTATTGGGGGTTCAGACGATCTGAGCCCCGCGCACTTTGCCGAGGGAGAAAGCGAGGTCCGCTTGCGCGGGATTGACGACCCTAGGGTGGGATCAGGCGGCGAAATGCTCGCGCATTGCTTTGCGGCTGCGCTGCCGCGCATGGTAAGTCGCGGGACATGAGTTATTGGGGCAAGATCATCGGCGGCTTGGCCGGCTTCGCCATGGGCGGGCCGATGGGCGCGGTGTTCGGTGCTGCGATGGGCCACGCCGCCGATAGCGGCGCCATCCCCAACATGCGCGTCCCGCTAGGCGCCGACCCGTTGCTCAATCCGGCGCGTGTTGCGGGGCTGCTCGGGCGCCGCGACCAGCTTTTCGCGATTGCCGTGGTCGTGTTGGCCGCAAAGCTGGCCAAGTGCGACGGGCCGGTGAAGCGGGAGGAAATCGCGGCTTTCCGCCGCCAGTTCCGCATCCCGGCCGGTGCGACGCATGATGTCGGGCGGCTGTTCGATCAGGCGCGCGACCGGCCCGAGGGTTACGAAGCGTACGCGCAGCAACTTGCCCAAAGCTTCGCCGACAGTCGCGGCATGCTGGAAGATGTGCTCGCCGCACTGTTCCAGATCGCTCAGGTAGACGGGCCGGTGAACCGGGCCGAGCACGAGTACCTGTCCAACGTGCATCGCCTGTTCGGCCTGGATCAGACGGCGTGGGACCGTGCCCGTGGGGCGATTCCCCGCCAGCCCTTCAGCGGCGATGAGCCGGACGCGTACAGCGTGCTCGGGGTTTCCCGCTCGATCGGAAATGACGAGTTGCGGGCCGCCTGGAAACGGCTGATGCGGGAACATCATCCGGACAGCCTGGCGTCGCACGGAGTGTCGGCCGAGCTGATCGCCCGGGCCAGCGACAAGGTCGCCCGCATCAATGCGGCGTGGGACCGGATCAAGCGCGAGCGCGGACTATAGGTTTGCGAATCCACGATCTGCCCAGCCCGAACCACGATGCACGGCCGACGGGCACGCCCATCGACGTACTGATACTGCACTATACCGGCATGAAGACCGCGCAGGCTGCGATCGATCGCCTGCGCGACCCTGCCGCGCGCGTGTCGTCGCACTACGTGGTGGATGAGGATGGCACCATCCTGGTTCTGGTGCCGGAGGAGCGGCGGGCCTTCCATGCGGGTGTCTCCTACTGGCGCGGGCGCAGCGGGCTGAACGACAGCTCGATCGGGGTCGAGATCGTCAATCCCGGACACGAATTCGGCTACCGGGATTTCCCGGTGCTGCAGCTCGCCGCGGTGTGCGACCTGTGCCTGGCGATACTGTCGCGCCACCCGATTCCGGCCCGCAACATCCTCGGCCACAGCGATGTCGCCCCTGACCGCAAGGAAGACCCCGGGGAAAAATTCGAGTGGGAGGCGCTGGCGCAGAACGGCGTGGGGTTGTGGCCGGCGGATGTGCCGGACCCCGGCACCGGCGGCGCGGTGCGCGACGCCGCCAGCCTGAGTTCCGTGCGCGCGGCGCTGAGCGAGATCGGCTATCGCGTCGCACCCGAAGGCGCGCTTGATCCTGCATTGGCTGCCGTGCTCCGCGCGTTCCAGCGCCACTGGCGGCCGGAGGCTGTCACCGGCCAGGCCGATGCCGGCACACTGGCGCGGCTGCTCGCGGTGCAACGGCTGGTGGCGGAGGCCTGACGCGCGGTTGGGACCGCTCAGAGCGTCGGGTTTCGACACGCGGGCAGGAAAGCAAGAAAGTCAAACCACGGAGGCACGGAGGCACGGAGAAGACATCATGCGCTTCGCGCGCCCTCTCGCCGGTCGACTGCGCGCAGTGAAAAAGCGCCTTCTCCGTGGCTCCCCGCCTTCCGTGGTGAAGCTCGCTACCTGACCCACGAGCCGGCACAGCCATGGGCGGCCGCTTGGTGTTCGTCCACTGAACTGAACGCATCTTGACCGCGCGCGCCGCCCGCGCAATCTCCTCCATGCCAGACGGCCGGACGGCTGCCGCTGCGGGAACGCAGTGGAGGAAAGTCCGGGCTCCACGGGAATGCGGTGCCGGTTAACGCCCGGCGAGGGCGACCTCAGGGAAAGTGCCACAGAAAACAAACCGCCCGCACGTCTCCGGACCGGCGGGCAAGGGTGAAACGGTGCGGCAAGAGCGCACCGCGCCCTCGGCAACGAGGGCGGCAGGGTAAACCCCACCGGGAGCAAGACCGAATAGGGGCGGCTGGCCGCGAGGCCAGGGGCATTCCCGCCCCGCCGTCCGGGTTGGTCGCGTGAGGCGCGTTGCGAGACGCGTCCCAGAGGAATGGTCGTCCCGCGCCGAAAGGTGCGGACAGAACCCGGCTTACAGGCCGTCTGGCGTATTTCCTGGTGTATTCCCTGGGCGTATTTCCGGGCGCAATTTCTGTTCCGATTCGCGGCCCGATTCGATCAACAGTTTCAGAACAAAGCGTGAAATTCCGCAAGTGTTCTTGACCCGATCACGACTCCATCTCCTACAACCGTTCCGTGCAGACCTCGAAACCGTCCCGAAAATCTGCGGCCTGCCGGCAAATCCCTTTTGACGCCCACGATATCCCATGCTATCCCACGACATCCCATCACGCGGTCGCGCCGGGCAGCCGGTGATGGAATGGAGCGTGGCGCCATCAACGTGGAGCGGTTCCGGACAGCGGACTTCTCTCAAACCATCTCGAAGGGCGAGCCGGTCGGATGACCCATTTCCTGGGCACCCACCAGAACAGGCTGGACGCCAAGGGACGCGTCTCCGTCCCTGCGCCCTTCCGCGCCGCACTGCGCAACGGCAGCGATGCCAGCGGCAACGGCGCAATGAATGGCAACGGTCACCCGGCACAGCTCGTGCTGCGCCCGTCACATCAATATCGCTGCATCGAGGCGTGGCCGGTGGCGGTATTTCATGCTCTGGCCGCCCCGCTCGACCGACTCGATCTGTTCAGCGAAGACCATGACGATCTTGCCAGCACGCTGTACGCCGAGGCGTTTCCGGCCGAAACCGACAAGGAGGGCCGAATCGTCCTGCCCGATATCCTGATCGCGCATGCGGCCCTGAACGAGACGGTGATGTTCATGGGCCTGGGCCGCATCTTCCAGATCTGGGAGCCGCAGGCGGCCGAGCGCCGCCTTGCCGAGGCTCGTGAACGGACCCGCGCGCGCCGCCTGACCCTGCCGGGCGTTGGCGCACCATGAGCGGTCATGTCCCGGTGCTGCTGCCCCAAATGCTGACCGCCCTGACGCCGCGCGATGATGGCATCTATCTGGACGGCACGTTTGGCGGCGGCGGCTACGCGGCGGCGATCCTGCGGTCCTGCCGCTGCACGCTGTGGGCGATCGACCGCGACCCGGAAGCAATCGCGCGAGGCGCGGCGCTGGCCGCCCGGTTCCCCGGTCGGCTGCATCTTCTGCACGGCCGATTCGGTGACATGCTGTCGCTGCTCGGCGAACGCGGCGTGAGCAGGCTCGACGGCGTGGTGCTCGACCTGGGCGTGTCGTCGTTTCAGCTCGACGAAGCAGCCCGTGGCTTCTCGTTCCGCGCCGACGGTCCGTTGGACATGCGCATGGGCAGGGATGGTCCGACCGCGGCAGAGCTGGTGAACCGGCTGCCGGAACGCGAGCTCGCCGATCTGCTGTATGAGCTGGGCGAGGAACGTGCGTCCCGACGCATCGCCCGCGCGATTGTCGCGGCACGAGCCGAAGCGCCGATCACCACCACCGGGCGGCTGGCCGCGATCATCCGCCGCGTTCTGCCGCCAAACCGTTCTGGCATGGATCCGGCGACGCGCAGCTTCCAGGCGTTGCGGATTCGCGTGAACGACGAACTTGGCGAGATCGAACGTGCCCTGGAACAGGCGGTGCAGATGCTTGCCCCCGGCGGTCGGCTGGTCGTGGTGTCGTTCCATTCGCTCGAAGACCGGATGGTCAAACGTTTCATGACCGCGGCGGCCGGGCGCGCTCCATCGCCTTCCCGTCATGATCCGCGCGGGCTTGCCGGGCGGTCTGACGCAGGGTTCCGACTGGTTACGCCGAAGGCGCTACGGTCCGGCGCGGCCGAGATCGCAGTGAACCCACGCTCTCGCAGTGCCCGGCTGCGCGCATTGGAATGCGTCCTGCCGGATCATCATCGACACCCCGGCTCCGCGCATAGGACCGCCCCATGATCCGCCCGGTAACCTGCGTGTGCTTCCTGCTGGCCTGCGGGTCGGGCCTGTATCTGTACCAGGCGAAGCACCGGGTGAACGTGCTGGACCAGCAGATCGAGCGCACGGTGCACGCCACCGGTGCCATCCGCGAGCAGATCAGGTTGCTGCACGCGGACTGGACGCTGCTGAACCAGCCGGACCGGCTGCAGAAGCTGGCCGATCAGTTTCTCACGCTGAAGACGACCAACCCGGCGCAGTTCATATCGATGGCCGATCTTGACGCGCGCGTGCCGATGATGCCCGAGCCGGAAGCGCCGACAACTGACGAAGGATCCGCCGCCGCGGTGGTGGCGGCGCTGCCGGCGGAGCCGGTGCCGGCCCAACCCACAGCCTTGGTTCGCGCGAAGGCGGTCGAGACACTGGCGCCGGTGCATCGGGAGCCGGTTGAACATGCGCGTGTCGAGGACCCGAGGCCGGTGTCGCGCCCGCCGGCGCCCGTCATGGTTGCGGCTCCGGCGCCCCGTCAGGCGCCCACGCTGCTACGTCGCGAACCCCAGGTGATCGAAGCGGCTGCCCGACCGGCGTGGGTGCCGCGGCCCGTCTCCACCGTTCGGTCGTACGTTCCGGCGCCGGCTGCGCCCGCCATATCGGGCTCGCTGCTGGGAATGGCACACGCGGCGCCAGGTGCGCCGGCTGCCCCGCCGCCGCCGGCACCGTTGCCCGGCGGCTGGGCGAACGGCAACTGAGCCGCGCATGACCGACGACCCCAAAAACCCTCCGAACGCACCGCCGCCCGACTCACTGCCGTTGCGCGCTGGCCGAGCTACACCGTCACGCCGGCGCGGCGCTGCCCGCGCGGACGCGGTACCACGCATGGAGACGGTCCGGCTGACCGCCGGGGACCTCAATCGTCGCGCCGCGCTCGAGATCACCCGCTCACGGCTGGTGATTTCCGCGGCTGGATTCCTGGTGCTGTTCCTGGCGGTGGTGCTGAAGCTTGCCGATGCGACCGTGATCCGGCCGGTCAAGCCGCATCGGCCGGAGCGGCCCGTGGCCGCGCTGTTGGCCAAACCCAAGGATATGGATGCCGACGCGCTGTCGAAGCGGGCGATGATCACCGACCGCAACGGTCAGATCCTGGCGATCTCGCTGCCGACCGCGGCATTGTTCGCCGACCCGCGGCAGATCGTCGATCCGGCGGCGGTTGCTGCCAAGCTGACGCAGGTATTGCCGACACTGGATCAGGCGCAGGTTCGTCAGCGGCTGAGCGAAACCGGCAAACAGTTCGTATTCATTGATCGCAGAATCACGCCGCAGCAGCAGATCGAGATCAATAATCTCGGCATTCCGGGCATCGATTTCGAACCAACGGAGGAGCGCCATTATCCGATGGGCCGCGTCGCCGCGCATGTGCTGGGCGGCGTCGATGTGGACGAGCACGGCGTCGCCGGTGTGGAGAAATGGTTCGACAAGCGGCTGATGAGCGACAGCCGGCCGCTGCGGCTGTCGATCGATGTGCGCGTGCAGGGCGTCGTGCGCGAGGAACTGATCACCGCGATGGACACGTTCGAGGCGATCGGCGGGTGCGGGCTGGTGATGGACGTCAACACCGGTGAAGTGCTGGCGATGGTCAGCCTGCCCGATTACGACGCCAACCAGTTTGGCTCTGCGCCTCCGGACGATCGGTTCAATCGCGCCGTGACCGGGATGTACGAGCCGGGCAGCACGTTCAAGCTGCAGACGGCATCGATGGCGCTGGATTCCGGCCTTGTGCACATCTGGGACGAATTCGACGCATCGCATCCGATCACGGTCGGCCGCTTCACGATCACAGATTTCGAGGGCAAGAAGCGCTGGCTCTATCTGCCGGAAGTGCTCGCCTATTCATCGAATCTCGGCGCTGCGCATATCGCCGTGACCGTGGGGTCAGAGATCCAGCGCAATTTCCTGCGCAGCATGGGAATGTTCCAGCGCATCGGCATTCAACTCCCCGAGGCAGGGTTGCCGATCGTGCCACCGGCTGCGAACTGGAAGGAACTGACGACGATCACCGTGGGGTTCGGTCACGGTATCGCGGTGTCGCCGTTGCATGTCGTTGTCGGCACGGCCGCGGTGGCGAATGGCGGCATCCGGTTGCGGCCGACCATCCTGGCGCACATGGCGGATGATCCGCCCCCGGAAGGATTGCGGGTGATGCAGCCCAGCACGTCAGAGACGATGCGCAAGCTGATGCGGCTGGTGGTTACGGACGGGTTCGGCAAGACCGCCGAGGTGGCGGGCTACTACCCCGGTGGGAAAACGGGTACGGCGGAAAAGGTCGGCGCCCATGGCGCCTATCGCAAGCATGCCAACGTGGCCGCATTCACCAGCGTGTTTCCTATGAATGCCCCGCGTTACGCGGTGTACATGATGCTGGACGAGCCGCACGGGAACAAGGCGACGTACGGCTACGCAACCGCGGGTTGGGTGGTCGCACCCGCCGCCGGAAAGGTGATTGCCCGTATCGGACCGATGCTGGGGCTGTTGCCGGACGTCAAGGATGCTCCGCAGATCAATCAGGCGCTGTTCATCCCGCTGCAGCCCGGACGACCGGCGGGTGCAGTTGCTCGCGGTCCGGGCAGCAATGTTCACCCCGCGGTGACCGCACCGGTCCACCTGCTGCCGCCGGCCCGCGCGTCACAGGAAACTATTGACGGCAGCCCACGCCCCACGGTGGTGCGCGCAATGGCAGTGCAGCCCGTTGCGGATCACTGACATCATGCAGGCATTCCCCGAAATGCCGGTGTCGGATGGTTGGCAGCAGGCTGCTGGCCTGGAGTTGTCCGGGGTCGCGCTGAACAGCCGTGACGTGCACCCGGGCTTCCTGTTTGCCGCGCTGCCGGGCAGTCGTGCTGATGGGCGGGCATTCATCGGTGACGCAGTGATGCGGGGTGCGGCGGCCATCCTGGCGCCGGCCGGCACGGTCTGGCCGGCGGATGTGCCGGTCCGACCACTGATACAAGAACAGGAGCCTCGGCGGGTTGTTGCGCGGATCGCGGCGATGTTGGCCGGAGCGCAGCCGGAGGTGATTGCTGCAGTAACGGGTACCAATGGCAAGACCAGCACGGTCGAGTTCCTGCGGCAGATCTGGGCGGTGCGGCGACCGGCTGCGAGCCTGGGCACGCTGGGCCTGAATGCGCCTGGATTTGCACCCGGTCCGGGTCTGACCACGCCCGACCCGATTCGTATCGCTGAGATTCTGGCGAGCCTGGCAAAAGCCGGCGTGCAGCACGCAGCGATCGAGGCATCCTCGCATGGGCTGGACCAGTTCCGGCTGGACGGGGTGCGGCTGACGGCGGGGGCGTTCACAAATCTGACGCGCGATCATCTGGATTATCATGGCTCGGAGGCAGCATACCGCGCTGCCAAGCTGCGCCTGTTTAGCGAATTGCTGCCGGATGGCGCACCTGCGGTGGCAAGTGCGGACATGGATGCGGTGACGCTGAGCGCCGTGCGGGACATCGCAATGCGGCGCGGGCTGAAGCTGCTGACCGTCGGTGAAAGCGGCACGGCACTGCGGTTGGTTTCATTTTCGCCGCGACCGGACGGACAGGACGTGGAGATAGAATCCTCCAGCCGGATGTACCAAATTCCGCTGGCGCTGCCAGGGCGGTTTCAAGCTGACAACGCGCTGATGGCAGCGGCGCTGGCCGATGCGCTCGGCGAGACGGATGTGCTGGACCGGTTGCCGGGACTGACCGGCGTTCGCGGGCGCATGGAACTGGCGGCGCGGCTGCCCAACGGCGCCGCCGCTTATGTGGACTATGCGCACACGCCGGACGCGCTGGAGCGGTTGCTGGCCGCGCTTCGCCCGCACACTTTCGGCCGCCTGCATGTGGTATTCGGCGCGGGCGGTGACCGGGATCGCGGCAAGCGCCCGCTGATGGGCGCTGCCTGCGCGCGCTGCGCCGATATGGTGATCGTGACCGACGACAATCCTCGGTCGGAGGATCCCGCCGCCATCCGAGCCGAGGTGATGGCCGGCTGCCTGGGTGCGCGCGCGATCGGCGGCCGGGCGCACGCGATCGAAGCGGCTCTGAACGCACTGGCACCGGGCGATGTACTGGCGGTGGCGGGAAAGGGGCACGAGCAAGGGCAGGAGATCGGCGGATCGGTGATCCCGTTCGACGATGTCGGCGTGATTCGGGCACTGGTGGGGTCCGCATGATGCCGCTGTGGACCACGCGCGATCTGTTGGAGGCAACGGGCGGGGAATTGCGCGCGCCGTTCGCCGCTACCGGTGTTTCGATCGATACGCGCACGCTGGTGCCAGGTGATCTGTTCATCGCTCTGTGCGGCGAGTCCGGCGATGGGCACGACCATGTTCCCGAGGCATTCGCCAAGGGTGCGGCCGGGGCGATGGTGCACTGGGAGATGACTGGCCGCGCCCTGGTGGTGGATGACACGCTGGCCGGACTGGCGCGGATGGGCGCGTACGGACGGACGCGGTTTGGCGGGCGAGTGGCGGCGGTGACCGGCAGCGTCGGCAAGACCACCACGAAGGAGATGCTGCGGAGGATCCTGGCGGCGCAGGCGCCGACTCATGCCGCCGTCGCATCGTACAATAATCATTGGGGCGTCCCCTTGACGCTGGCGCGCCTGCCGCCGGATACGGCGTTCTGTGTCGTTGAAATCGGCATGAACCAAGCGGGTGAGATCGAGCCGCTGGCCCGGCAGGCGCAGCCGCATGTCGCGGTCATCACCGCGATCGAACGCGCGCATATCGGTTTCCTGGGGAGTATCGAGGCGATTGCCGACGAGAAGGCGGCGATCCTGCGTGGACTGGAGCCGGGTGGAATTGCGGTGTTGCCAGCCGACTCGCCGCAGATTTCCAGGCTGCGCGCCGCTGCGGCAGGGGCGCGCATCGTCACATTCGGTGCCGACACGGTGGCCGATGCACGACTGGTTTCCCTGAATACCGGAGCGGATGGAACCGATGTCGCGTTGAACGTCGTCGGCACCGCCGTGCGGCTGCATCTCGCGGCGCCCGGCCGGCATATGGCAATGAATGCGCTGGCGGCGCTGACTGCCGCCGTGGCGCTGGGCATCGCACCGGACAAAGCGGCGCGTGCGCTGGATGATTTTGCGCCGGTCGCCGGCCGAGGAGCGTGTCGGCGTCTGGAGGTGCCGGGCGGCAGCGCGTTGTTGCTGGACGAAAGCTATAACGGCAATGGCGCGTCGATGCGCGCGGCCTTATCAGTGCTGCGTCTGCTGCCGGGCGCGCGCCGCATCGCGGTGTTGGGTGACATGCTGGAGCTCGGGGCCGATGCGCCGGCGGAGCACGTTGCGCTGGCCCAGGATGTGGCGGCTGTGGCCGACCAGCTGTTCACCTGCGGTCCGATGATGCGCCTGTTGCACGACGCGGCGCCAGCGGAGCTGCGCGGAGCGCACGCGCCGGATTCGGCCGCGCTCGCAGAAATCATCGCCGGGGCGATTCGCCCGGGTGACACCATCCTGGTCAAGGGCAGTCTGGGCAGCCGCATGAAGCTGGTTGTCTCCGCGCTCGACCGACTTGCGGAGCCAGCCTGATGCTGTTCGACCTTTCTCAGCCGCTCGCCCGGCATTTCATCCTGTTCAATCTGGTGCGCTACATCAGCTTCCGCTCGGGTGCGGCGTGCATGACCGCACTGGTGGTCAGCTTCATCATCGGCCCGGCGCTGATCCGGTGGTTGCGCCGGGTTCAGCATCAGGGGCAGCCGATCCGCGCTGACGGGCCGGAGCGGCACGTCATCGAGAAGGCGGGCACGCCCACGATGGGCGGCGTGCTGATCCTGTTCGCGTCGTTGTCGGCGACGCTGCTCTGGGTGGACCTGCGCAACCGTTACATCTGGGCCGTGCTGCTGGTAACGCTGAGCTATGGTGTGCTGGGTTTCGCCGACGATTACCTGAAGCTGGCGCGGCGCGACCACAAGGGGCTTTCGGGGCGCGGCAAGCTGTTGGGGCAGGCGGTGATCGGTCTGGTTGCTTCGACCTGGATCATGCTGACCACCGACGGATCATTGGGCAGTACGCTAGCGGTGCCGGTCTTCAAGGACGTGCTGCTGCAGCTTGGCTGGTTTTTCCCGGTGTTCGGCATGCTGGTGATGCTGGGCAGTTCGAATGCGGTGAACCTGACGGATGGGCTGGACGGTCTGGCGATCGTGCCCACCATCATCGTGGCCGGTGTGTTCGCGCTGATCGCGTATCTGGTTGGCAACCGGATTTTCGCCGATTACCTGCAGCTTCATCCGGTACCCGGTGCGGGCGA
Source organism: Acetobacteraceae bacterium (assembly GCA_035475215.1). Taxonomy (GTDB): domain Bacteria; phylum Pseudomonadota; class Alphaproteobacteria; order Acetobacterales; family Acetobacteraceae; genus DATDIC01. The sequence goes on from DATIMO010000616.1 coordinate 10,623, forward strand.
GCTGGCGGTGTTCTGCTCGGCGCTGATCGGGGCGGGGCTTGGTTTCCTCTGGTACAACGCGCCGCCGGCGGCGGTGTTCATGGGCGATACTGGAAGTCTGGCCCTGGGCGGGGCGCTTGGGGCGATTGCGGTGGCGACCAAGCACGAGATCGTGCTTCTGATCGTCGGCGGGCTGTTCGTGGTCGAGACGGTGTCGGTGATAATCCAGGTGTTCTGGTACAAGCGCACCGGCAACCGCGTGTTCCTGATGGCGCCGTTGCACCACCATTTCGAGAAGAAGGGCTGGGCGGAGCCGACGATCGTGATCCGGTTCTGGATCATCTCGATGATTCTGGCGCTGGTCGGTCTGGCGACACTGAAAATCCGATGAATGGATTTGCGCAAAATCTGTTTGCCGGGTCGCGGTTCGCGGTGATGGGACTGGGGCGCAATGGGCTGCCCGCGGCGCAGGCTCTGGTCGCCATGGGAGCGGACGTCGTAGCGTGGGATGATGCGGGAGGCGAGCGGGACGAGAGGTCGGTCAGCACACGCAATCTTGCCGACGGTGAATTCGACTTCGACGCGCTGATCCTGTCGCCGGGGATTCCGCACCGTCTTCCCGCGCCGCATCCAGTGGCCGCGCGGGCGATCGCGGCGCGCGTGCCGATCCTGTCCGATGCGGAGCTTTTGTTTCAAGCGGTGCGTCGCAGTGGGTCTCGCGCGCGGTTTGTCGGGATCACCGGCACCAATGGCAAGTCGACGACCACGGCGCTGCTGGCGCATATCCTGACTTGCGCCGGGCGTCTGGTTGCGGCGGGCGGCAATCTCGGGCCGGCCGCGCTGGGGCTGCCGCTGCTGGGTGATGACGGCATCTACGTGCTGGAAATGTCGTCGTACATGTTGGAGCGACTCGTCACGCTCCGCTTCGATGTGGCGGCGATGCTCAATCTCAGCGCCGACCATCTGGATCGCCATGGCGACATGGCCGGATACACGGCCGCCAAGCGCGCTGTGTTCGATCGGCAGACCGCGGGTGACCTGGCGGTGGTCGGTGTCGATGACGACGGGTCACGAGATTTGGCGGATTGGGTTCGTACCCGGCCGGCACGGGTTGTGACGATTTCCGGCTCACCTCTCCCGATTGCGGGAGAGGTGAATAACGATAGCGGGGTGCTTCGCGACCTGGGTGGTCCGCTGATTGACATGGCTGAAGCTCCCGCCTTACCCGGCGCGCACAATGCGCAGAACGCGGCGGCAGCGGCGGCGATGGCGATGGCGCTCGGTGTTTCGCGCGATGATGTGGCACGCGGCATCGCCAGCTATCCCGGACTGGCGCATCGTCAGCAGCGCATCGCGACGATCGATGGGACCAGCTTCGTCAACGACAGCAAGGCGACCAACGCTGACGCCGCGTCGCGTGCACTCGGCTGTTACGACCGCCTGATCTGGATTGCCGGGGGCCAGGCGAAGCAGGGCGGCATCGAGTCGCTGGCGCCGTTCTTTCCGCGTGTCGCGCGTGCTTTGCTGATCGGGCGGGACGCGCCAGCACTGGCGGCCACCTTGGCCGCCGCACATGTCCCGCACGAGATTGTCGGAACACTGGATGCCGCGGTGCCTGCGGCGCATGCAGCGGCGCGCCGGGCGGGCGCGCCGGTGGTGTTGCTGTCGCCGGCCTGTGCGAGCTTCGACCAGTTCAGCGGGTTCGATGCGCGCGGCGATCGGTTCGTCGCGCTGGTGCATGCGCTGGCCGCGGCTAAGGCCGCCTGATGGAACTTTCTCGCGCCGACACGTCGATGCTGGGCCGTTGGTGGTGGACCGTCGATCGCTGGACGCTGGGTGCGGTCGGCATCCTGATCGGGTTCGGCTACATCATGGTGCTGGCTTCCAGCCCCTCGGTCGCCGAGCGCATCGGCGACGCGCGCAACGCCTTGATCATCAAGCAGGTGCTGTTCCTGGCTCTGGCCGGCGGCGTGGTGACGGCGGTATCCCTGCTGACACCGCGTGACGTCCGCCGACTGGCGCTGATCGGCTGCGCCGTGGCGCTGCTGCTGACGGTTGCAACCATGGTGGTCGGCGTCGAGATCAAGGGCGCGCGCCGCTGGATCGCACTGCCGGGCCTTTCCATCCAGCCGAGCGAATTCCTGAAGCCGTGCTTCGCCGTGGTGGCGGCGTGGCTGATCGCTGAAGGGCGGCGCGCACGGTTCCCCGGCACGCTGGTTGCCGGCGCGATCTATGTCCTGATCGTGCTGCTGCTGAAAGCGCAGCCGGATATCGGAATGACGGCGGTAATCACCGCGGTGTTTTTCGCGCAGCTATATATCGACGGGCTGAACCTGTTCCTGGTGGGCATCGGCATTGTAACGATCTGCGGCGGGGCGATGGGCGCGTATATGCTGTTCCCGCACGTTCAGGTGCGGGTGCATGATTTCCTGCACCCGACGGGGACCAATACGTATCAGGTGACCACGGCGCTGGAGGCGTTCGGCAATGGCGGTCTGTTCGGCCGCGGCCCGGGTGAAGGGCGGGTCAAGGACGTATTGCCGGATGCGCACGCCGATTTCGTCTTCGCGGTGGCCGGCGAAGAATTCGGCATGATCCTCTGCGCGATCATTCTGGGTGTGTTCGCCTTCATCGTGGTGCGCGGATTGCTGCGGCTGCTGAAGGACCCGGACCTGTTCAGCGTGCTGGCCTGCACGGGTCTGCTGGTGGGCTTCGGCCTGCAGGCATTTGTGAACATGGCGAGTTCGCTGGAGCTGATTCCGAC
>DATIMO010000617.1:0-11485 GCA_035475215.1 Acetobacteraceae bacterium
GAATCATCGAGCCGCAATAACAGCACCGGGAGGGGGACATTCAATGCCAACAGCCGACCTGACTGTCCTGAAGCAGGACCTGACTCGCCGCATGGACGGCGCCCTCGACACGCTGAAGCGTGAATTCGCCGGACTACGCACCGGACGCGCCAGCCCCGGCCTGCTCGAACCGGTACGCGTGCATGCCTATGGCAGCGACGTGCCGCTCAATCAGGTCGGGACCGTCGCCGTGCCCGAGGCACGGATGCTCACGGTCCAGGTCTGGGATCGGTCCCTCGTGGGCGCGGTGGAAAAGGCGATCCGCGATGCCGGGCTGGGGCTCAACCCCGCGTCCGATGGCCAGCTCGTGCGGGTGCCGATCCCGCAGCTCACGCAGGAACGGCGCAACGAACTGGTGAAGGCGGCTCATAAATACGCCGAAGGTACGCGGGTCGCGGTACGTGCCGTGCGGCGCGACGGCATGGAGCAGATCAAGACGTTCGAGAAGAAGCACGCGATCGGCGAGGACGTCAGCAAGGACTGGCACACCGAGGTGCAGAAGCTCACCGACCAGTACGTGAAGAAGGTGGACGACATGATGACCGACAAGGAAAAGGACATCCGCCAGGTCTGATCGCCCCTATGTCCACCAGCACGCGCCGCCCCGCCGCGGCCTCATCCGCGCCGGAGCCACCGGCGCATGTCGCAATCATCATGGACGGCAACGGCCGCTGGGCCGCCGGTCGGCACCTGCCGCGCGTTGCCGGGCATCGGGAAGGTGCCAAGGCGGTCCGGCGCAGCATCGAAGCCGCAATCCAACGAGGTGTCGGGTGGCTGACGCTGTACGCGTTCAGCAGTGAGAACTGGCGCCGTCCCGCGGCGGAAGTCTCCGACCTGACCGGATTGTTGCGGCACTATATCAAAAGCGAGATGGCGGAGCTGAAAGCCAACGGCGTGCGTCTGCGCGTGATCGGCGACCGCGCGCGGTTCGATCCCGACATCCAGGCCCAACTCGCAGCCGCCGAGACGGATACCAGCGGCAACACGCGGCTCAATCTGACGGTGGCGCTGTCATACGGGTCTCGGGCGGAAATCGCGACAGCGGCCCGCTGTCTGGCGGAGCAGGTGCGGGCCGGCCGGCTCGATCCGGTGGCAGTGGATGAGGCCGCGGTGGCCGGATATCTGGCAACGGCGGGGATGCCGGACCCCGACCTGGTCATCCGAACCTCGGGCGAGCAACGGCTCTCGAACTTTCTGCTCTGGCAGGCGGCTTATGCGGAGCTGGTGTTCCTGGACGTGCTGTGGCCGGATTTCGGTGCCGATCATTTCGCCTCGGCCCTCGCCGAGTTTTCCGGGCGGGAGCGGCGGTTTGGCGCGCGCCCTGCGTGACGTTGCCGGCCCGAACGACCCAGCTTCGCGATGGCGCGACCTGCAGCGCCGCGCGGTCGCGGCGCTGGTTCTGGCTCCGTTGGCATTGGCGGCGGTGTGGCTGGGCGGGCTGACGTTCGGAGTGATGTCGGCCGCGCTGGGCTTCGGCCTCAGCTATGAATGGATGCGACTGTCGAAGTCCCGCGCCGGGGTTCCGGTTCTGGTCATCGGAATAGCTTGGATCTGGCTCTGTTTCATCGCCATCATTGCACTACGTGCCGATCCGGTGGCCGGCCGCGCCAATGTGATGTTCGTTCTGCTGGTTGTGTGGGCCTCGGATGTCGGCGCCTATTTGGCCGGGCGAATGATCGGCGGCCCCAGGCTGGCGCCGCGGATTTCCCCGGGCAAGACCTGGGCCGGCGCTGCCGGGGGACTTGTCGCGGCCGTAGCGATCGGGGTGATTGTTGCGCGGCTGACCGCGGAACCGGCGGATTTCGGCCGGGCTGCCGCGGTCGCAGCAGCATTGTCCGTCATCGGCCAGGCTGGCGATCTGACCGAAAGCGCGCTGAAGCGGCATTTCGGGGTGAAGGATTCCGGCCGGCTCATTCCCGGGCATGGCGGGTTGCTGGATCGGCTGGACGCAGCGCTGGCCGCCGTTCCGGCGGCGGCCCTTCTGGCCAATCTGATCGGTCCTGGGGTAGTCCTGTGGAGATGAGCATCGAGCCCCGGACGGTCAGTATCCTCGGCAGCACCGGCAGTGTGGGGTCGCAGACCGTGGAGCTGCTGGCCGCCGCACCCGAGGGATTCCGGGTTCGCGCCCTGACCGCGAATCGCAACGCAAAGCGGCTGGCCGAGCAGGCGATCATGCTGCGGGCGGAGCATGCAGTTGTCTGCGAGGCTTCGGCCTACCCGGATCTGAAACAGGCACTTGCCGGGACAGGAATTTCCGTCGCCTCCGGGCCGGATGCAGTGATAGAGGCCGCGGCGCTGCCCGCCGACTGGACCATGGCGGCAATCACCGGGGCGGCCGGTCTCGCCGCGACGCTGGCGGCAATCCGGCGCGGCGCCTGCGTGGCGCTCGCCAACAAGGAGGCGCTGGTTTGCGCCGGTGACGTAATGTTGCGTGCCGTGCAAGAAGCCCGAGCCACGCTGCTGCCGGTCGATTCAGAGCACAACGCGATTTTTCAATCCCTCGCCGACGGCAATCGCGGCGCGGTCGAGCGGATCGTGCTGACCGCCTCGGGCGGGCCGTTCCGCACGGCAACGCGCGAGGCAATGGCCGTCGCGACGCCGGACATGGCGTTGAAGCACCCGATCTGGTCGATGGGCGCCAAGATCAGCATCGATTCGGCTACCCTGATGAACAAGGGGCTGGAGGTCATCGAGGCCGCCCGGCTGTTCGGATTGCCGGAAACCGCAATCGGCGTTCTGGTGCACCCGCAGTCGGTGATCCACGGCCTGGTCTGCTATCACGACGGCAGCGTGCTGGCGCAGCTCGGTGCGCCCGACATGCGCATTCCGATCGCCCACACCCTGGCTTGGCCGCAGCGGATGGCAACGGCCTCGCCGCGGCTCGATCTGGCCGCGCTGGCGAAGCTGGATTTCGCGGAACCCGACCTCGACCGGTTCCCGGCGTTGCGGCTGGCGCGCGAGGCATTGCGCGCTGGTGGCGGCGCACCGACGATCCTGAGCGCCGCCAACGAGGTGGCTGTGGAGGCGTTCCTGGCTCGCCGGATCGGGTTCCTGGACATCGCTTCGACGGTGGCCCAGGTTCTGCAGGCGATGGGCGCCCCGCCGGCAGACACGCTGGATAACGTGGTGACACTGGACGCGGCGGCCCGGCGGGCCGCAGAACGCATCGCCAGCGCGCGCGCGGCGTGATAGAATTGCCCCACAACCATCGATAAACAGGTCCCGCGTTGATCCACGCAGTTCCAGAGTTGTTCCGCACCGTCGTGGCGTTTGTCGTCGTGCTCGGTGTGCTGGTGTTCGTCCATGAGTTCGGCCACTACCTCGCGGCACGCTGGCGCGGCGTACACGTCGAGACATTCTCGATCGGCTTCGGGCAGGCGGTAGCCACCTGGACCGATCGGCTTGGCACGGTGTGGAAGCTCGCCTGGATCCCGCTTGGCGGTTACGTAAAGCTGCACGGGCAGGAACGCCCGCAGGACGTGCCGCCGGAAGTCCGGGCTCGGTGGTTGCCCGGGCTGACATTCCAGGAAAAGCCGGTCGGCTCCCGTGCGATTGTCGTGGCCGCCGGGCCGGCGGCGAATTTCCTGCTGGCGGCTGTGCTGTTTGCCGGACTGTTTGCGCTGGTCGGCCGACCGGTCACGCTGCCCGTTGTCAATCAGGTTCTGGCCGGCTCGGCGGCTGCAATTGCCGGAATGCAGCCAAAGGACCGAGTCGAGTCGATCGATGGGGCGCCGATCGCGACGTTCGAAGACCTGCAGCGGATCGTGTCGGCCCGTCCCGATACCCCAATCAAGGTTCAAGTGCTGCGTGACGGCACAGACGTAACCCTGTCGGTGGTGACGGGTGCGCGACAGGAGAACGGCCACAAGGTTGGCCTGTTGGGGATCGAGGGCGGCGTGGTGGCGTATCAGCACGTCTCGGTTCCGGTCGCATTATGGGCTGGCGTGACTGAAACGTGGCGGGTGACAGCCGAGACGGCGAAGGGCGTGGCGCAGATCTTTGCCGGCGGTCACGGTGCGGGCGACATCGGCGGGCCGCTGCGCATCGCGCAGCTTTCGGGCGAGGTCGCGGCGATGGGCGCGGCCAGCATGATCTCGTTCATTGCGGTGCTGTCGGTAAATTTGGGGTTGATCAACCTGTTTCCGATTCCGGTGCTTGATGGGGGCCATCTGCTATTCTTCGCGTTTGAAGCGATTCGCGGTCGGCCATTGCCCCCGCGAGCGCAGGAGTACGGGTTCCGCGCCGGGCTGGCGCTGCTTGCCGGACTGTTCATTTTCGCAACCTGGAACGACCTTACGCATCTTGGCATTTTCCGCTGGTTTGCCGGGTGAGGGTTGACTTGGCGAACCGATTCTGTCGGTTGTCATGCGGTGGGGGCTGGGACGTCATTTTGCGTCCGCCGATGCGGCGGAGTCGCCGAAGCCGGTTCAGACCTGGGTAACTCGGCTCGCAAACAAGGGTAGGACGACCCGGTTCCTTCCGGGATGTCCCAGGGCTTCACACGGGGGATTGACGTTTGATCCGCTTCCGCGCCGCTCTGATTGTGGTTGCCTGTCTGGTTGCGGGGCTTTTTCCCGCCGTTGCCGCGGCGCCGGTAGCCGCTGGACGTGTGGTTCCAGCGCAGGCCGCGGGCAGGCCCGGGCCGACGGTCGGTGCTTCAGCCACTGCGGTTCCATCAGGCGGCACCATTCAGGCGATCCAGATCGACGGCAATCGGCGAATCGATTCTGGAACGATTCTATCGTACATGCTGGTTCGGCCGGGCGATCCGTTTGCTCCCGGCCCAATCAATCAAAGCCTGAAGACGCTGTATGCGACCGGCCTGTTTCAGGACGTCGGCCTTAGCCGACAGGGCAACACCCTGATCGTGCATGTGGCGGAGAATCCGCTGGTCAATCAGGTAGTGTTCGAGGGCAATCACGTCGTGACCGATGCGGCACTGCGCGCCGAGGTGCAGCTTCGGGGCCGATCGGTGTTCACGCCGGCAGCAGCGGAATCGGATCGCCAGCGAATACTGAATGTCTATGCCCAGAAGGGCTATTACGATGCCACGGTAGAACCGCAGATCATCCGTTTGGCGGAGAATCGCGTCAACGTGGTGTTTCAGATCACTGACGGACCGGCGACGCTGCTCAGCCGCATAAGCTTTGTGGGCAATCAAAAATTTGGCGAAGGCCGACTGAGCGAGGTGATCAACAGCCGCGAGGAACGCTGGTGGCGGTTCCTGTCCACATCTGACCAATACAGTCCACAGCGTCTGGATTTCGACAAGGAACTGCTGCGCCGCTTCTACCTTCACCAGGGATACGTGGATTTCCAGATCACCGACGCCACGGCTGAGCTCGCCCCCGATCGCAAGGGTTTTTTCCTGACGTTCACTGTCAACGAGGGTGCACGATACCACGTCGGCAAGGTCACGATCCACTCGCAGCTCAAGGGGATCACCGACAAAGATCTGGCCGGCTCGCTGCAGCTTGCCTCGGGTGACTGGTACGATGGCGACGCGGTCGGCCGCACCGCCGACCAGATGGAGGATTATGTCCGCAGCCACGGGTTTGCGTTCGTGCAGGTCACGCCGCGGGTGGACCGCCATCCCGACACGCACACTGTCGATCTGGCGTTCGACGTAACCGAGGGGCCGCGGGTCTACGTCGAACGGATCGATATCGTCGGCAACCAGCGCACGCAGGACCGGGTGATCCGGCGACAATTCCGCATCGCCGAAGGTGATGCCTACGACGCCGCCTCGCTGCGACGCACGCGCCAGCGGTTGAACGATTTGGGCTATTTCCAGAGCGTCAATATTACCACCAGTCCGGGATCGACCCCGGATCGCGCGGTGATCACGACCAGTATCCAGGAGAAGCCGACCGGCGAACTGACGATCGGCGGCGGGTACTCGACCGATGCGGGTTTCCTGGTGGACGTTGGCCTGCGGGAGCGCAACCTGATTGGCACCGGCATCGATGCGGGTATCAACGGTATTTTGGCTCAGCGGCGCAGTTCGATCGATCTGTCCGTAACCCAACCCTATTTCCTGGATCGCAACCTACTGGTCGGAGGCGACCTGTTCCTGGTGCAGACGAACAATCTGGGCACCGAGCCTTACGATGAACGGCGCGAAGGCTTCGCCGTGCGTACCGGGTACGACTTCACGGACCATCTACGGCAGGTATGGAGTTATTCGCTGGTGGGGCGCACGGTGTACAACGTGCAACAGGGGGCAAGCTTCTACATCACCAGCCAGCAGGGCTATTCGTTGCTGTCGCAAGTCAGCCAGGTGATCACGCTGGACTATCGCGACAGTGCGGTGGATCCGCATAGCGGCTACATTCTATCGGGGGGCACGGATTTCGCCGGACTGGGTGGCAACGCCAAGTTCGTGCGGACACGGCTCGACGCAGGTTATTACATCCCGTTGGACCATTTCACCGGCAACAGCGACTGGGGGATCGCGCTGTCAGCCGGAGCGGGGTATTTCTTCAATCTTGGGCATCAGGAATCGGTAATCGATCGGTTCTATCTCGGCGGCGACAATTTGCGCGGCTTCGAAACCGGCGGCGTCGGTCCGCACGATATCACGACCGGCAATTCGCTCGGCGGGCGGGTGCTGTGGAACGAGTCGCAGCAGCTCAATTTCCCGCTGCCTTTCGTGTCCGCCGATCTTGGTTTGTCGGGGCACGCCTTTGTGGATGTGGGGGCGCTCACGCAAGGTACTTTCGAGTCGGGAACGTGCCCAGGCTCGAACCTGCCGGCGGCGGGCGGGTCAGCCTGTCCGCCGGTTTCAAATTCTGGGGTGCCACGGGTCGGGGCGGGACTCGGCCTGTCATGGCGAAGCGGCTTCGGGCTGATCAATGTTGACGTCACGCCCTTCGTCGTGAAACAGCCTTTCGACCAAACGCAAATCTTCCGATTCGGCTTCGGCACGAGGTTCTAAGTGGCTCAAAATCGCAAGTCTGCAGCGGTCGCGCTCGGCGCCGCTCTCGTTTTCACCCAGCTCTCGCCAGGCGTGCGCGCCCAACAGGCGCCGCAGGGGCAACAAAACTGGTTTATTCCGAATCAGGCTCGTCCGGCGCCCGGCCCGCGCGCGCCGGCCCGTGCCGCCATGCCGGCACCAGGGCCGGCTCCGATGGGGGAAGCGATTCCGCCCGAGGAAACCGCCGCGACGCCGCCCGAACAGCTCCAGGTCCAATTGCCGCCGGCTCCCCCCATCCCTGATGTCCCGCACGGTGCGTTGCCTCCCGCTTCGGTGATCGGCGTGCTGGCGGTGCCGGACGTTCTGCGTGCCTCGGTGGCGTATCAGGCTGCCGACAAGGTGATCTCGGAGCGCCGCCAGAAGCTGAACGAGGATGCGCAAAAAGAGCAGGTGAAGCTGCGCGACCTGGGGCAGGAGTTGTCTTCCGAGCGCTCCAAGCTGAGCGCGGAGCAGATCCGGACCAAGGAAAAAGAGCTGCAGGATCGCATCGCGGAATCGCGGCGCAGTTTCACCGAGCGCAATCGGATCATCCAGGAGCAGGGTCAGTTTGCGCTGCTGCAGATCCAGCGCACGCTGAGCGATGTGGTGCAGAAGGTGGCCGGAAGCCGGAGCATGAACCTGGTGCTGCAACGGGCCGAAGTGGCGGTGAACATCCCGGAGTTCGATATCACCAACCAGGTGATCGAGGTGCTCAACAAGGCGCTTCCGACGGTCACGATCCCCGCGGAAGGCGTATCGCCGGTACCTGCGAGTTCGAGCCCGGTGGCCTCGGCTGAGCCGGCAAAGAAGCCGGCCGCCCAGAAGCATCCGTAACACGTGAGCCGTCCCGAGGGCGGCTGGCCGGAAATCGCCGGCGATCCGCGATTTTTTGTGCGGACCGGACCGCACAGTCTGGCGGCAGTCGCCGAAGTCGTGGGAGCCGAGCAACCATCCGCGACATTGATGCTGAGCGGCGTCGCGCCACTGCAGACCGCCGGCCCGACTGAGATCAGCTTTCTGGATAACCCGAAATACACTGCCGCGCTGGCGGAGACCGCCGCGGGCGCCGTGTTGGTGCATCCGGACATGGCATCGCGTGTTCCCGCCGGGACAGTCGCGATCCAGACTCCGAGGCCCTATCTGGCCTGGGCGCGGGCGGCCGCGCTGTTTCATCCGCCAGCGCCGACCTGCCCTGGGGTGCATCCGTCGGCGGTGGTTTCGGCGGCATCACAGGTGGACTCAAGCGCCGAGATCGGACCGCTGGCGGTAATCGGCGATGGCGCCGAGATCGGGCCGCGGTGCCGTATTGGTGCAGCAGCGGTGATCGGGGACGGCGTGATCGTTGGCCCTGACTGTCGCATCGGCGCGCATGCCAGCCTAAGCCACGCGTTGCTCGGCGCACGCGTGACGATTTATCCGGGGGTGCGCATTGGTCAGGACGGATTCGGTTTTGCGATTGCGGATGAGGGCTTCTGTTCCGTCCCACAACTGGGGCGGGTGGTGCTGGAAGACGACGTGGAGGTAGGTGCCAACACGACGATCGACCGAGGCAGCCTGCATGATACGGTCATCGGCGCGGGCTCGCGCCTCGACAACCTGGTGCAGATCGGGCACAATGTCCGGCTTGGGCGCGGCTGTGTCATCGCCGCGCTGGTTGGCATTTCCGGGTCCACGATCCTGGAAGATAATGTGATGGTCGGCGGTCAGGCCGGTTTCAACGGGCATATCCGGGTCGGCCGGGGCGCGCGTATCGGTCCGCAGACGGGCGTCATTTCGGACGTTGCTGCCGGAGCCGAGCTGCTCGGCAGTCCGGCAATGCCGGTGCGGGAGTTTTTTCGCCAGATCGCCACCTTGCGGCGACTGGCGCGGAAGCCGAAAGCATCTGGCGAGGCACAGGAGACGGACTGACCGCGATGGACGTGAGCCACGCGCAAGGAACCGCGGAGGAGCAGGCGATCGATGTGGTCGATATCGCGCGCATCATGCACGCGATCCCGCATCGCTATCCGTTCCTGCTGATCGATCGCGTGGTGGATGTTGTGCGGGGCCGGTCCGCGGTCGGCATCAAGAACGTGTCGGTCAACGAGTCATTCTTCCAGGGGCATTTTCCCAATCACCCGGTCATGCCTGGGGTGCTGATCATCGAAAGCATGGCGCAGACCGCCGCGGTTCTGGTCGTGCAGACGCTTGGTCCGCAGGCGGCCGGCAAGGTGGTGTATTTCATGTCGATCGAAGGAGCGAAGTTTCGCCGGCCGGTTGTGCCAGGTGATCAGCTTCGCATCCATGTGCTGAAGGAGCGGAACCGGGGAAACGTGTGGAAGTTTCACGCGATAGCGCGGGTGGACGAGGTTTCGGTGGCCGAGGCGACCTATGCGGCCATGATCATGGATCGGGCGAAGGCGCCGGGAATAGCGAAGGTTGTCGTGTAGGCGGAATGCGCTACGCTTTTCCGCCCTACGATCATATATCCCCATCAGGTATCATATTACAGCCCGCCCCTGCGATGTTCCGCCAGCATCGTGCACCGACATGTCGAAGCGCCGGCAATGGGCAACCGGGGCATACCAAGGCTTCGAGTGAGCTCAAGTCATTTCTTGATATCAACAGTCCGCAAACTCCGCCGGGTCGCGCGACATGCTGCATCGAACCCGCGCCTCCGACGATAATTTCTAAAGACGATATATCGCGCAGCAACACTCTGCCCAACGCGTCACCACGTTGTTCAAGACCTACTTCAACACCGCCGCGATGACGGGCTAAGGAACTTGGAGGCTTTAGCGTTGCCGATGATCGGCGCGAAACTTGGACTGAGCGGCGGGATTTGGCCGTTGATTGCTGCGATCAACGGCGATATGGGAACATTCAGGCTCCTGGCGATCGGGATGTTTCTGGCGGTATGGGCGGCTTCCGCCGCGATTTATCGCTGGAACAGTTACGATGCGCTGCCGCAGCTTTCGGCACCCAGGGGCTCAGACCGGGGTCGTTAGATTTCTATCGGACCTCGCTTCATCCTGCCCGCCATCCGCCCTGAGAACTGTAGCGGGACAGCCGAAATTCGGCGAGGCTGCGGCGGCTGAACGACTGGGCTTTACGACCGCTTCATCTTCTGGCCACAATCCAGATTGCTGACACTGCAAGGAAACAGCAAAGGCCACGACGAAACGACTTGTCATGGTCACGGCACTTCGGCGATGCCTGTCGATCACGCGATGAAGCGAGACGTTGCGATGACCAAGCCGGCTGCCCACCCTCAGGAACTGCCCGTGCTGCCCAGCGCGAGCGATCTGCTGCAACTGGCCAGCCGTCCCACTCACGTCATCGCCCATCGCGCATGGAGCGCGGCACGCGACCAGATTCTGCCGCTGGTCACGGCCGGCCCGGGTCTCGTCGCCGTGCTCGGGCCGCCCGGGTCTGGCAAGACCACGCTGCTGCGGGACCTTGCAACAACGCTGGACGAGCGCGGCCATGCGGCCTGCATGCTGGATTTCGGCGACCATCCGATTGAGATCGGGTCTGCCGCGATCGTGCTGGTGGACGAAGCGGATCGAATGAGCGCAGCGCGGCTTGATGAACTGTACCGCCGCCGCAGGGTCGCTATTGTACTTGCCGCCCTACCCGCTTTTGCCGAACGCCTCGACCATCATCCGGACCTCATCGTTATTCAGTTGACGGCTCTTTCGCCAGACGAGGCGTGTGCTTTCGTGGCCGAGCAGTTGACGCAGCTTGGTTTGCCCTTGTCATGCCTCACCGAGGCAGCCTGGGCGCGGCTCATCGCACATGGCGGCGGAGTGCCGCGCCTGCTGGTCGCGCTGCTCAAGCTCACGTTGTTCGTCGCCGCGGAGGAACATGCCGAACGGGTCACCGGCGCCCATGTGGAGGCGGCGGTCGAAGTAAGGGGCGGGAGCGCAGTTGTAGCCAAGGCGGGGCCCGTGGCGGTGGAATCTGCTATCAAGTACGATGAAATCACCGAATTCGCTCCGGCCCAGGGAGCATCCGCGGATGCCCGCGTGGACCGCGTTGCAGAAGCGCCACGCCGCGGGTACAGCCGGGTAGCGGGTGGCGGGCTGATCGCGGCCTGTCTGCTTTCCGCGGCGGTGCTCCTGCTCCGGGGAGAACCGTGGCGAAATGACGAGACTGCTTCGTCTGCGACGCCGGCGATTGTCGCCGGGACGAACGGCCCGAACTCCCCGGGCGCGCAGGTCAACGAAACTGCTCCGGCTGCTACCGGCCCGGCCTCCTCCGTGGAAGCGCCCCTGCCAGTTGACCACAAACCGATCGCTATCGCTCTCGCCCCCGAAACGCCTCCGCCCGAGGCCCTCCTGTCCGAGTCACGTTCGGCCGCGTTCCTCCATTCCGAGTCAATGGCAGTCGAATCACCAGGATCACGTCCGTCCGTGTCACCCTCACCCATGTCACTCCCGCCCGCATCGCCTCTTGTCGCTCCGCCTTCGCCCGAGCCGCTCTCCACCGAGGCGGCTCCGCCCGAGTCGC
>DATIMO010000618.1:0-1574 GCA_035475215.1 Acetobacteraceae bacterium
TGCGGATCGCCTGGTCGGCCTCCGGCATGTTGATGCGGGCGCGGGTGACGGCGATGGTCGGGCGAATGTCCAGGCCGGTGGCGATGCGATCGGCGAACACCTCGTTGGTCATGTGGCCCCAGGGATCGAGGGAGACGATGCGCTCCGGGTCGCTCCATTGGGGGAAGGGGCCGATGGGTTCGGCGGGGGTGGTGTCGGTCAGATCCGGCCGGTGGTCCGGGGCGAGTTGGCCGGCGGCGATGGCGAGGGCGCGATACAGCGCGTAGGCGCCGGAGTGGGTGCCGATGGCGTTGCGAGCATCCGGGTCGTGCAGCGTGGCGATGACCGGGCCGCGCTGGGCCGGGTCCGCTGCACCCCAGCGCGGCGGCAGGACACGTCCGGCGGTGGCGCGGGGGTGGGAGGTGAGCACGATGGCTCGCGGCGCGGCATTGCGGGCCAAGGGAAGTATCGGCGGCGGGGCCGGCGAGGCGGTCATGGGGGTTGGGTCTCCTGTCCGGCGAGCGTAGGGGACGGGGGTGGTCGGGTCCAGGGTTTGTGGCGCCCTCACCCGCCCGCTACGCGCGCCGCCCCCGGAGGTGTTGCCGATCTGGCAGCAGGTATGCCGAAGAATTGCGCTTTTTGTGATCGCCCTGGCATGCGAGGGTGATCGCAAAAGACGCATGGAGGAGATCATGATGGGAATGTCCGAAACGGTGGTGCGGCGGCGAATGTTGCTGCAGGCCGGTGCTGGGCTGGCGGTCGGCTTGGTTACGCTGACGGACCGCGCCCGCGGAGAAACCGCGGCGCTGAACATGCAACTCGGGTGGCTGGGCGGCGGCAACCAGTTGGGCGAGGCGTGCGCGCACCAGCTGGGCTATTTCAAGGAGGACGGGCTGGATTTCCACATCCAGCCGGGCGGTCCGAACAACGACGGGATCGCGATCGTTGCATCCGGGCGGTACGAAGTCGGGCAGGTGTCGTCCAGCCCTTCATTGATGCTGGCCGCTTCGCAGGATATTCCGATCCGCTGTTTCGCGGTATCCGCACAGAAGCACCCGTATGCGTTCTTTTCATTGCCGAAGAATCCGGTGCGCACGCCGGCGGATTTTCGCGGCAAGAAGGTGGGCATCCAGGCCACCGGCGTGATCCTGCTGCGCGCACTGCTGGCGAAGAACAAGATCGATCCGAAGGACGTACAGATCGTTACCATCGGGTCGGACATGATGCCGCTGATGACCGGGCAGGTCGATGTGGTCACCGGCTGGCTGACCAACACCACCGCACTGAAGGTGCTGGGGCCTGACCGGGTGGCGCTGCGGCTGTGGGATACCGGCGTGCATCTCTATGCCAACCCGTATTATGCGACCGCCGACACGCTGTCCGGCAAGAAAGACCTGCTGGTGCGGTTCCTGAGCGCGGCTTCTCGCGGTTGGGCATATGCGTACAGCAACCGCGACAAGGCGATCGAGTTGCTGATGAAGGAGTTTCCCAACCTGAACGCAGCGGACGAGCGTGCGGCGGCGGATGTCATGCTGTCTTACTGCTTCGACGAAAGCACGAAAGAACGCGGCTACGGCACGATGGATCCGAAGGTC
>DATIMO010000619.1:0-5953 GCA_035475215.1 Acetobacteraceae bacterium
CGCGCAGATCGCCTTCCACGCGGGCGAGAGCCATTTCGTGGACGCCCCGGCGGAGATGTATGCCGAGAGCGCGCGCCTCGCGGCGTCATTGGGCGGCCACTACATGGATCAGTTCACCTACGCCGAGCGCGCCACCGACTGGCGGGGCAACAACAACATCGCCGAATCGATCTTTGCCCAGATGGCGCACGAACAGCACGCCGTGCCGACCTGGATCGTGGTCGGGGCCGGGACCGGCGGCACCTCCGCGACGCTCGGGCGCTACATCCGTTACCGTCGCCTGCCGACACGGCTTTGCCTCGCGGACCCGGAGGCATCGGTGTTTCACCGCCACCTGACTGACCGCAGTGTCTGCACCGTTTCCGGGCCGCCTTCTTTGATCGAGGGTATCGGGCGCCCGCGCTGCGAGCCCTCTTTCATTCCCGAACTGATCGACCGCGCCTATGCAGTGCCGGACGCCGCAAGCGTCGCCGCGGCTCGGGTTTTGTCGCGGCGCATCGGGCGTTCGTGCGGCGGATCGACGGGCACCAATCTGTGGGCCGTGGCCCAGGTCATCGGCGAGATGGCGGCGCGGGGCGAGGAGGGGTCGATCGTCACGCTGCTGTGCGACTCAGGCGAGCGGTACCATAGCACAATTCTCGACGATGGATGGCTCCGGCAGCGCGGCATGGATATCGGTCCCGCCGAGGCAGCAATGGAGCGCTGTTTCGAAACCGGTACCCTCGCTCAGGCCGTCCGCAACTGACCAGCTTAGCGGTCATGACGAGGGAGCATCAAGGAACGGTACCAAGGTGGAACAGGCAATCGCCACGCGCGGTGCGGCCGGGAATGCGCTTGCACAGCACCACGCCGTCGCGCTGGAAGCGGACCTCGACAGGCGACGCCCAGGGCGTTTCGGGAAAGTGGACGCGTCCCCCCATCTGACCGGCGCGGACGCTGTCCCCGAGTTCCACCGTGGGTTCGAAGACGCCCGGTTCCGGTGCGTAGGTGTAGTAGTCAGGGCCGCCGACGTTGAGGACCCGTGTCGGGTGGTCCGGCTCGATGCGCTCGGATTTCGGCAGGATATCGAGATGCACCAGCAAATTGCGCAGACCCCGTTCGGCGATACGCAAAGCCGCCGGTGTGACGGTGCCAGAACCGCCGAGTTCGGTGCCCATTGCGACCACACCGTGCCGCTCGGCTCCGCCGCTGGCGGTGGCATCGCCGCCCGGACCGGTATCGGTCATGTAGGCGTCCGGCGCGGCGAACGCCTGCAGCGCAGCGATCTGCCGGTTGCGCCGTTCGGGGTCCCGGCTGCGGCTGATGAGTGCGGACGGCATGTACATCAGCGATGACCCGCCGGAATGCAGGTCGCACAGCAGATCGGCACGGGGGATCAGTTCGTGCTCGATATACCAGGCGATCTGCTGCGTGACGCTGCCATGGGGATCGCCGGGAAAGGTGCGGTTGAGGTTGACGTCGTCGATCGGGGAGACGCGCCGGCCGGCCATTGCGGCTGGGTAATTGGCGGCGGGCAACAGGATCACGCGCCCGCTGATTCGTTCTGGGGACAACCATTTCGCCAGATTGCAGATTGCAACCTGGCCTTCATACTCATCGCCGTGGTTGCCCGACATGAACAGGGCGGTCGGGCCGGATCCGTTGCGGATCACCACGATCGGGACGGGGATGAAACCGTAGGCTGATGCGTGGGTGGAGTGGAACAGGCGCAGAAAGCCGTGCTGCTTGCCGTCCTTGTCGAAATCGACTTCGGGGATGATGCGGGTGCGGCGGGATTCGGGCATCGTCGGGTCCTTCGCTGCCGGTTCACAGGCGGGCAGCGCGAGCAAAGCATCACCAGGCGCAGCTGGCTACGGCACCGGACCGAGCATGACAAAGGTGTTCAGGCTGTTGAACTCGACCACGGTGTCGCGCCCGATCGTCTTCCTAGCCGGCAACCTGAACCACGACGCTATGATATGATGGTGGAGCAGGGCGCAGTCAGGGAAGCCGGTCTGTAGATTCGTATCAAACCGAAGCGTGCCGGGCCCGAACCCCCCGTTCGATCGCCGCCGCCACCAGCGGATCCAGATGCAGCTCGGCTTGCACGAATTCCAGCATCTGCAGCGATTCCTGCCCGGCAACCTCGTCGGCCGCGACCACCTCGCAGGCAAGGGCGTAAGCGGTTTCGCGCAGTTGCGGGCTGAGTGCGGCGCGGATCAGCCGACCAGCATGGCGCAACCCGTCGTCTTCGTTCAGCAAACTGACGGCAGTATCGGCCGCTTCGGCAAGCTGATCGCTGGAAAAATCACGAAACGCCGGCAGGGTCTGAACCTGGCCGGCCATCACCCCGATCTCGCGGTCCGACATCCCGCCATCCGCGGCGGCGACGAGCACCATGGTGCAGACAAGCGCCTCGGGTGGATCGAATTCCGTCAGTGCGCGCACGTTCGCCTCCGTCCTAGAAGCTTGCAGCCTGCGGGAACCGAGGTGACGGTTCAAGGCACGGCCGCGGCATTGGCAGAAAGTTGCGCGGCTGGGGCTGCCTCTTCCGGGGTGATGGTCAGGACCTGGCGTTCTGCGCGGCGGAGCACCTCGATCGCCGTCGCCTGACCGGCGCGGTCGCCGGTGAGCAGACGATGGAGATCGTCCACACCGCTGATCCAGGTACCGGCGAAGCGCAGCACCACGTCACCAGCCAACAGGCCGGCGCGGGCGGCCGGACCATCCGCAACAATCTCCATCGCCAGTGCACCGGAACGCAGCGGCAGGTCCAGCGCGCGGCGCAGCCGCGTTTGCAATGGCACAGTCTGTGTCGCCAGACTCAGCCGCGCGCGCCGCACTCGCCCATCGCGCATCAGCCGCATCGCAACATCCAGCGCGGTATCGATGCCGATGGCGAAGCAAATGCCCTGCGCCGGCAGAATGGTCGCGGTGTTGATCCCGATCACCCGCCCCGCGCCGGAGACCAACGGGCCGCCGGAGTTGCCGGGGTTCAGCGGCGCGTCGGTCTGGATCACGCTTTCGATCAGCCGGCCCGAACGCGCGCGCAGGCTGCGGCCAAGCGCGCTGACGATGCCGGCGGTCAGCGTGCACTGGAAGCCGAACGGGTTGCCGATCGCGACCACCAACTCGCCGACCCGCAAGGCGGCAGAGCGTCCGAGTGCGGCGCGCGGCAGGCCGGAGCCCGACAGGCGCAGCACGGCGATGTCGGTTTCGGGGTCGTCGCCGACCAGTGCGGCGTCCAGTTCCCGCCCGTCGGTCAGCAGGGCGCGGAGCCGCGCCGCATGTGCGACGACGTGGCTGTTCGTCAGCGCATAGCCGTCCGGGGTGAAGATCACGCCGGAGCCCTGACCGCGCGGCCGGCCGTCGGAGCCGAGTGCCACGACGTGCAGAACGGCTGGCGCCACCTGCTCGAAGGCGTGCACGACGCGCGCGGAGTAGGGATCGAGCGCCTCATCCCCAGTAGGATCGAGCGCAGGGGGATCGAGACCGGTTTGATCGAGCGGCATGGATTATGCTTTCCGGTTGGATCGAGGGGACCGATATCGGTCCGGGACGGCAATCCGGCACCTGCCCATCCGGCCAGGGGTCCCACTGGCCATTCACCCGATGGCGGCTCTGTCCGGCGCCGCGCATGTTGGCGCCATGAACCAGGAGGCTGACATGCAATCCGATGATCTGGCACGGTTTTCGGACGGATTTGCGGCGTTGGCGGCGAGCGGGGCGCCGCTGGTGGTCGGGCTGCGGGCGGCACGCGGCCGGCCGGGCAGCGGGGTGTTGTGGCGAGACGGGGTGGTGGTGACGTCGGAGCAAGCGTTGCCGGAAGCGGCAGACTACACCGCACTGCTGCCGGGCGGCGGCGAGGCGCGGGCCGAACTCGCCGGCCGCGACCGCGGTACCAACGTTGCGGTGCTGCGGGTCGAGGCCAAGGCGCCGATGCCGGAGCGAGCGGATCCGCCGGGTCCGGGCGTGCTGGCTCTGGCGCTCGGCACTGATGGCGCGGGCGGCTGCACGGTGCGGATGGCCATGATCCACCGCATCGGCCCGGCTTGGCACAGCATGGCCGGAGGTCGCATCGACCACCTTGTCCGGCTCGACGCGCGGCTGTCCGGCAGCGAGGAAGGCGGGCCGGTGCTGGATGCGCGCGGCCGGCTGCTGGGCATGTCCACGCTGGGGCCGCGGCGCCGCGCCTTGCTGATTCCGCATGAAACAGTGGAGCGGGTGCTCGATCCGCTGCTGGCACAGGGGCGGGTAGCACGCGGCTGGCTTGGCGTGGCGCTGCAACCGGTGACGCTGCCGGAGGCATTGCGGGCAGTCGCGGGATGCGAGTCGGGGCTGATGGTGATGTCGCTGAGTACCAGTGGCCCGGCCGAGGTCGCCGGGGTGTTGCCCGGGGATATCATGCTGGAGGTGGACGGCGCACGGAGCGTTCGCTTGCGTGAACTGGCGGAGCGTCTGGGCCCGGAACGCGTCGGGACGGAATGTGCCGTGCGGCTGCTGCGGGCCGGTGCGGTGGTGGAGGTTCGGGTGACCATCGGGGCGCGGCCCTGAGCGGGGTACGGGAATAGGGGGCCGGGACACGCCGAACCGGGCATTGCGTGTATCGCTGCTGGCCGCCGACGCGGTGCGGGAGCGAGGGCTCGCCGCGTTGGTCGAGGCGGTCGGCCATGTGGTGGTGAACGGGGTCGCGGACGTTGTGTTGGCCGATGCCGGAGCGCTACCCGTCCCGGACATGCCGGGCGCGGTAGCGGTGGTCGTGCTGGGCGAGGTCGATCCCGATGCGCCGTTTGCCGGGGTGATTCCGGCGGCTCCCGATTCAGACCAACTCGACGCCGCGCTGCGGGCCGCAGCAGCAGGCCTGGTGGTGCGCACGATGCCGCCGCGACCCGAACCGGGGTTTCGCGCAGCCGATGAGTTGCATCCGTTGCTGACGCCGCGCGAGATCGAAGTGCTGGCGGCGATCGGGCAGGGTCTGAGCAACAAGGCGGTTGCGCGGCGTCTGGGCATTTCCGCGCATACGGTCAAGTTTCATCTGGAAGCGGCATTCCGCAAGCTAGGCGCGAGCAGTCGTGCAGAGGCGGTGGCAAAGGGGTTGCAGCGTGGGCTGGTCGAGTTGTGACATCCATTCGCCATGGCCTTGTGGGAGGGCCATCGTGGGAACGGAAAATCGGCGCATGGGCGGGCTTCGGCCGTAACAGCCGCAGCGGGCCGGATGGGCCGCTGCCGACGCTTTCAAGAAATCCGAGATCCCGTGTCGGACTGGCAAAGCCTCATTCGTCCTCGGGGTATAGATCGGATTCGGCCTGGGTAAACGCATTCACCCAAGCCGCTATGTTGAACTCTTGGTTCGGCCTGCAATCCACGAAGGAAAGGAAACCCGCATGACCGCGAACGATACCTATCTTGCCGTCTTTCTCGGCAGCAAAACCAGCCCGCGCATGAAGGCGTGGATGGCGCTTCCCGAAGCCGAAAGACGCGCCAAGGAACAGGAGGGAATGGCCGCCTGGAAAGCCTGGGTCGAAAAGCACCACGCGGCGGTTTCCGTCATGGGCGGGCCGCTCGGGAAGACGAAGAAAGTCACCGAACGCGGCATTGAGGACGCGAGCAACGAACTGGGCGCCTTCGTGGTCGTGCGAGCGGAATCGCACGAGGCAGCCGCCAGGCTGTTCGAGAGGCATCCGCATTTCACGATCTTTCCGGGCGAGTCCGTGGAGATCATGCCGGTTCTGCCGATACCAGGCGCCTGACCGGCGGCAACCTCCTTTCGGTCAATTCACAAGGATAAACGAGCATGCCCAACACCGTACGCCTGCACCGCGTTCTGGCAACCAGCCCAGAGAAAGTCTATCGCGCATTCCTCGAGGCGGACGCGCTCGCGAAATGGCTGCCGCCCAACGGCTTTGCCTGCACTGTGCATCATCTGGAACCGAAAGTCGGTGGCACGTTCAGAATGTCCTTCCGGAACTTCACA
>DATIMO010000620.1:0-2583 GCA_035475215.1 Acetobacteraceae bacterium
CGCGAGCCCTCGAACATTTGAAGCCAAGGCCAGGGCTGCTAAAACTTTCGCATGCCTGCCAAACCCCGCGTTGCCCTGTTCGTGACCTGCCTTGTCGATCTGTATCGACCGACTGTCGGCTTCGCGGCGATCCGACTGCTCGAACAGGCGGGCTGCCACGTGGAAGTGCCGCGGGCGCAGACCTGCTGCGGCCAGCCCGCCTATAACACCGGTGACCGGGCAACCACACGCGATCTGGCACGCGGGATCATCGAGACATTCGGCGGCTACGATTACGTCGTCGTGCCGTCCGGTTCATGCGGCGGCATGTTGCGCACCCATATGCCGCATTTGTTCGATGACGATCCCAACTTGCGGGTGCGGGCCGACGCGCTGGCTGCGAGAACGTACGAACTGGTGAGCTTCCTTGCCGATGTAATGAAATTGGATCGGCTGCCGGGCACGCGCGCCGATGGTGTGGTGACGTATCACGACAGTTGCGCCGGGTTGCGCGAATTGGGGATCAAGGAGCAGCCGCGCCGGTTGCTGCGCGCGAGCGGCGTCGAGATCACGGAAATGGCGGAACCCGAGATCTGCTGCGGCTTCGGTGGGACGTTTTGTGTGAAGTATCCCGAGATCTCGGTCCGGATGGTAACCGACAAAGTAGCGGATATTGCTGCAACCGGCGCACGCACGGTGCTGGCGGGCGATATGGGATGTCTGCTGAATATCGCTGGCCGGTTGACGCGGGAACGACGACCGGTGGCGGCTCGGCATGTGGCGGAGGTGCTGGCGGGCATGACGGACACGGTGCCGCCAATTGGAGAACCGCAGCGATCGTGAAATGACAGGAGGTGCCCGGCCGGGATTAACCCCCCGGCCGAGCGAACCCTACCGCGTCACGCGAATGATCTTGATTTTTATCGTCAAGACCATCAGTATTAGCGGCAGGCGTCGAGCATGTTGCTTCATGCAAGTTGCCTCCTTAGCGCCGGTTCGAGGCCTATTCCTCGGCCGGCGTCTTTATTCTCCCGCCAAATGGGTTAACCGCTCCGCAACGCGTCCAGCGCCTCCACCACCGCGCGCATCCCACGATCCATGATCTTTTCCCGGCGCAGCACGTAACTGAGCTCGCGCCTCAGCGCCGGCTGAAGCGGCCGTGTCACCGTGCCGGGCAACGGTTCAGGCAACGCAAGCTGCGGTAGCACGGACACACCCAACCCGCCGGCGACGACAATCTTGATCGCCTCCACACTGCCAAGCTCCATGACCGGCCGCGGCGACAGGCTGGCGCGTCGAAACCAGGCGTCCAGGATCGCCCGCGTGTTGCCGCCGGGTTCATACAGCACCAGCGGCAACCGCTCGAGCTGCACTGCGGACACCTTCGAACCCTTCGGCGCCATCGGCTCCGGCAGGAATGCCAGCAGCGGATCGGATATCAGGCGGACCGCACTCAACGACCGGCTCATGCCGGACGCCAGCGTAACCAAAGCCACATCGAGTGTGCCCGCCTCCAGCCGTCGCAGCATGTCCGGCGTGTTGCCGGTCACGATTGTGACGCCGAGACCTGGCATCCGATGCCGCAGTGCAGCCAAAACCGGCGGCAGCAGATGGATGCAGGCGGTCGCGCCGGTGCCCAATCGGACTACTCCGGCATCGCCGGTACGGTGCGCGGCAGCCGCGGCGACGGCATCGGCAACCGCAGCCTGGGCGCGCCGGGCCGGAGCCAGCACGGCCGCTCCGGCCGCCGTCGGTACTAACCGGCCTCCTGCGCGCTCCAGCAGGCGCACCCCGAGCGCCCGCTCAAGTTGGCGAAGCTGCTGGCTAGCGGCCGGCTGGGTCAGATTCAGCCGCCGCGCGGCGGCGGATACGCTACCGCTCTCGATCGCGGCAAGCAGGGTTCCGAATTGGCGCAGGGACGGCGGATCATAAGCCAAACTTATTCGAATGCGCGGCAATCAAAAGTTTTTCTTTCCACCCCGCGGCTGCCGGGGTGAACTCCGACCGCCGCTGCCCGTCAACGCGCAAAAGGTTGTCCCGAATGGAACCATATGTAACGCTGCGTCCCAGCGCCAGCACTGATGTCCCGTTCATAACCGCGATCTATGCCCATCACGTGCTGCACGGCACTGCCTCATTCGAAACCGAGCCGCCGTCGATTGCGGACATGCAGAATCGGCGTGCGGACATCGTTCATCGCGGGCTGCCCTACCTGATTGCCGAGCGCGACGGCGCCGTGCTGGGATACGCCTATGCGGGGCCGTATCGGCCGCGCGCCGCATATTGGAATGCCGTGGAAGACTCGGTCTATGTGCGACCCGATGCGGTAGGCCAGAGGATCGGGCGGTTGCTGCTGACGGAACTCGTGGCGCGCTGCACTGGCCTGGGACTACGCCAAATGGTCGCAGTCGTGGGCGACAGCGGCAGCGTTGCATCGATCAGGTTGCATGGAAGCCTGGGGTTCCGCCTGATCGGAGTGCTACGCGCCGTGGGCTACAAGCACGGGCGATGGCTCGACAGCGTGCTGCTGCAACGGGCGCTGGGCGGGGGTGACGACACGCCACCCGCCCGGCCGTCGGCATGACAGTCGGACGAAGGCTGGCG
>DATIMO010000621.1:0-3252 GCA_035475215.1 Acetobacteraceae bacterium
CGGTGGCGGTGTGGGCGGGTCGAAATGGGTGGCGCCGCTGCTGCCGCGCGAATTCGATCCGCCGGTCGATCTCCGCTGGCCCGAATACATCACGACAACGCGCGGGACCGAATGGTGGATACCCACGCCGCACACAGCATCAGGGGCCGGCGAGAAACTTTGAAACGGAGAGAGGAAACCATGAGCAATAACCGTACACCGTCGCGCCGCAATTTCCTTGCCGGCGCGCTGGGTGCCAGTGCACTGGCCGGCCTGTCGCGACATGCGCGGGCCGCCGAGGCGCCGAAACTGGCAGAGATCACCTCGGTTCCCGCGGCCCTGAAAGGCAGCGGCGAGGTCCGCGTGGTGGGTTACGGCGGCGCCGCGCAGGAGGCGCAACGCAAGGGGTATTTTACGCCATTCGAGCAGCTTACCGGCATAAAGGTCCGCGACATGCCGGGGGCGGATCCGGCGAAGGTCCGCGCCATGGTCGATACCAAAAATGTGGAGTGGGACGTTGTCCAATTGTCCCGCGCCAGCGTGCTGAACCTGATGAAGGTGGGTGACTACTGGGAAAAGATCGACTACAGCCTGGTGGACACTGATAATATCGATCCGATTTTCCGGCACGAATATGCCTGTGACATGCTACCATACGCAACAATAGCCGCGTATCGCACGGACGTATTCGGCGGGAAGACCCCGCAAAGCTGGGCTGAATTCTGGGACCTGAAGACCTTCCCCGGTCCGCGCAGCATGATCGGCGGCGGCAGCAATTCGATCGAGCTGGAATTTGCGTTGATGGCCGACGGTGTGCCGATCGACAAGGTCTATCCAATCGACATCGACCGCGCGTTCGCCAGCCTGTCGAAGATCAAACCCGCTGTCGTGAAATGGTGGGAAACCGGTGCCGTTCCTGCGCAGTTGCTGAGCGACAAGGAAGTGGTGATGACCACGGCCTGGAATGGCCGCATCTCGGCGATCCAGGATGCCGGCGCGCCGGTCGGGATCATGTGGAACCAGGGCCGTCTTGCGCGCGATGCCTGGGCCGTGCCGAAAGGCGCAAAAAACCGGGAAAATGCGATGAAGTTCATCGCCTTCACCACGATGGCCATCCCTCAGGCGCGGCTTTCCAGCCTGATCCCGTACGGCTTCGTCAACCGGAAGTCACCCGAGTACATGACCGAGGAACGGCTTTCGATCCTGCCGACCTCACCGCAAATTCAACGGAAGCTGATCGCCTATGACTACGATTGGTGGGCCGCAAACCGCGATGCTGTCACGCAGAAATTCAATCGGTGGGTCCTTGGATGAGTTCGGGCGGGCGCGAACCGGCGCCTCGGTGTCGCTCGTCGCGCTGGAAAAGCGCTTCGATGGCGTGGGCGCGGTCAATGGCATCTCTCTCGAGATCGAGGCGGGAGAGTTCATAACGCTGCTCGGGCCCAGCGGCTCCGGCAAGACGACGACGCTGATGATGATCGCCGGATTCGAGATGCCGACCGGCGGTGACATCGTAATCGATCACCGGCCGGTGGTGCGAATGGCGCCGCATCGCCGCAACATCGGCATGGTGTTCCAGAGCTACGCGCTGTTCCCGCACATGACGGTGGCCGACAATATTGGATTCCCCTTGCGCCAGCGCGGCCTACGCAAGGCAGAAATCGCCGTCCAGGTGGAACGTGCGCTGGCGCTGATCCAACTGGCGGGGTACGGCGGGCGTTATCCGCGGCAGCTTTCCGGTGGCCAGCAGCAGCGTGTCGCACTGGCGCGGGCGATCGTTTTCAACCCGCGCGTGCTGCTGATGGATGAACCGCTCGGCGCGCTGGACAAGCAGCTGCGAGAATCGATGCAACTCGAGATCCGGCGTCTGCATGCCGAACTGGGGATGACCTTCATCTATGTCACGCACGACCAGCAAGAGGCGCTGGTGATGTCGGACCGTGTCGCTGTGATGAACGCCGGCCGGCTGGAGCAGGTGGGCACGCCCGAGGATCTGTATGACCGGCCTGGCAGCCGTTTTGTCGCGTCGTTCATCGGCGAGTCCAATTTCGTCGATGTCATCGCACGGTCCAACGATAACGGCACGTTGTGGTGCGACCTGAACGGCCATCGGATCGGCGCCGCGTCGAATGGTTCCGTTCGGCAGGGTGATACGGTCACGCTGGCAATCCGCCCCGAACGCCTGTCGCTGGAAGCCGAAGCCGGCCCGACGGTACACAGCCTGCCGGCTACGGTGACTGAAGCGGTCTTCGTCGGGGACGCAAGGCGTTATGTTGTCAGCGTTTCGGACGGTGTGACGCTTGTCGTCAAGCAACAGCAGCGTGCCGGCGTGCCCCGCTATCAGGCCGGCGACCCAATCACGGTCTGCTGGCGGACCGAGGACGCACTGGTTGTCTGAAGCAACCACCGCCGCTCCGTTCGTGGCCGCCCGGCGGGACCGGGGCGATCTGGTGCGCTTCGCACTCGTGCTGCCGCTGATCGTGTATCTGCTCGTTTTCTACATCGGTCCGGTCGCGGCGATGCTGCTCCGCAGCGTGGCGGAGCCGACCTGGACACTGAGCAACATCGTCTCGGTTGCCACCGATAGCGTATCCCTCACGGTATTCAGGATCACCTTCCGCACGGCACTGATCGTGACGGTGGCAACCGCTGTGATCGGATATCCCGTCGCGTTCGGGATTGCCCAGATGCGACGCGCTACGGCGAACGCCCTGCTGGTGCTGGTCCTGCTGCCGTTCTGGACCAGCGTGCTGGTACGAAGCTACGCCTGGATGGTGCTGCTGGGGCGCAACGGTGTGCTCAATCAGTTGATGCTCTATCTTGGGATCACCGATGCACCGCTGCGGTTGCTGAACACGCCCATGGCGGTGGTGGTCGCCATGACGCATATCCTGCTGCCGTACATGATCCTGCCCACCTATGGCGTGCTGCTCGATATCGATCGCGCGCTGCCACGGGCCGCCGCCGGACTTGGCGCTTCACCGCTGGGCGTGTTCCGCCAGGTCTGGCTGCCGCTGTCCATGCCCGGCGCGGCGGCGGGCGCGATGCTGGTCTTCGTACTCTCACTGGGCTTTTTCATCACGCCCGCCCTGGTCGGCGGCCCGCGCGACATGATGATCGCGATGCTGATCCAGCAGCAGGTCGATCTCGTGCACTGGCCCTTGGCCTCGGCGCTTGCGGCCGGGTTGTTGTTGGTGACGCTGGTCGTGCTCGCCGTCTGCCATCGCGCACTGGGCCTGGATCGACTGCTGCGGGGGGCGCGGCGATGACCGC
>DATIMO010000622.1:0-10237 GCA_035475215.1 Acetobacteraceae bacterium
CAATGGATAAAAGAAAACCCGCCTTGTAAGCGGGTTTGAGAGGGACCTTGGGGAGCTATGGTTAACCTAGCGTTCCGTTTTGTAAACCGAAGGTCGGGGGTTCAAATCCCTCACCCGGCACCATCGCTCGCCCATTCGGCACAGGCGATTACCTGATCGCCGTCCCAGATGCCGAGCACGATCCGGTCGTCGCCGTATTCGGCGATCAGATACGGGTCCAGCACCACCGTGTCCTGGCGGAGTTCACCCAGGATCAGCCGGGCGGGCGGAAATTCCCGCTTGGCCGCATGGGCGATGCCCCGGACCAGCGCCGGTATCTTGGCGGTGGCGAGTTCGCGTTCCAGCAGGCGCTTTTCCACCCAGTAGGCTTCGCCGCGCACCTTGCGCGAGGCCAGCACGATTCCAGCCAGTGCCGGCAGCATTCCGGCCAGGATCACCGACACGGCGGCGACCGAGGTGCCGACGAGCGCGGCCCCGGCAACACTGACCGCGAAGCTGGACACTGTCAGCAACGGAGCGATCCAGCGGTGTCGGAACAGGAAGCTTGCGGGATGGCGCCGCACCTGCTCGCGCCGGTGCGCATCGAGCAGGTCAAATGCAACCGGTTTTAGTTCCAGACGTCTGACCGCCTCTGCCAGCGTACTGCATGGCGTCGTGTCGGTCAGGATGAAGCTGTGGCCGCGGCCACCGAGATCATCAAGCGGCATGTTCCCTCCAGATGCCAGTGATCGAAGCAAACGATCGGAATGACCGGAGCGGGTCGTCGTCGGAGCAGAATCGCAGCGTAGCATGCATCCGGCCGGCTGCGACGGGAAGTGCCAGTCTTGTGAACGCCCGGTCATCTCGGGCGCGCGGGCTATCTGGTCACGATTGCGATCGCGCTGATCTCGATCAGGTAGTCCGGGTGGGTGAACCGGCGACCTCGACCATGGTGGAAGCGGGCAGCGGCGGGCGGAAATACTGCCGCCGAACGCGGTGGATGGTCTCGAAATCGTCCATGTTGCGGATATAGACGTCCACCCGGCAGATGTCGTCCATGGTGCCGCCGGCTTCTTCCACAGCTATTTTCAAATTCTCGCATACCTGACGGGTCTGCGCTTCGATATCGCCGGGCCCGGCGATCGAGCCGTCGGCGCGGCGGGCGGTCGTGCCGGAGATGAAGATCAACCGCCCAGCAGCGTCGGCGACCGTTGCGTGTGAAAAATGTCCACTCGGCTGACGCAGTCTGTTCGACAGAATCTGTTGTTTCGGCATGGCAATCCCCTATCGCACGATCGTAACGATTCTGCCGAGGGT
The DNA here is from genome assembly GCA_035475215.1 of Acetobacteraceae bacterium. Taxonomy (GTDB): domain Bacteria; phylum Pseudomonadota; class Alphaproteobacteria; order Acetobacterales; family Acetobacteraceae; genus DATDIC01. The sequence continues at coordinate 1,297 of DATIMO010000622.1, forward strand.
GAGCCGGGTTGTGCATGATGGCAACAACGACAGGATTTCGTCGCCGGATGCGCCCCATAAGTGATTGATACGCTTGTGGACGCTTGCGACACAGCAAGGAGGTCGGGTAGCAGCAGCACGCATCCAGGGGGAGCGGGCAATTGTCCAACGGACGACAGTATCTTCATGCTGCCGCCCGGCGCAGCCTCGCGGTTGGTCTGCTGCTGCTCATCGGTTCGACGGTTCCGGTGCTGGCCCAGGCGCCGGCCCTTCAGCAGGTGCCGCAAGGTTCTCCGCTGCCACGCGTGGTGCCGGCGCAGCCGCCGGCGGTTGCGCCCGCCGTGCCGCCGCCCCCTGCTCCGCGTGGTGCCCCGGTACCGAACCGACCGGTGCGCATCACGCGCGTCGTGGTCGAAGGAGTCACGGCTTATCCGCTGAATGAGATCGAGCCGCTGACCCAGAGTCTGATCGGTCCAGACGTGCCGCTCAGTCGTGTCGAAGCGGCCCGTTCGGCAATCTTGCGCCGCTATCGCGCCGACGGCTACGTGCTGTCCGCGGTTTCCGCCAATATCGATGCCAACGGCGCATTGCGTTTCGTGGTCACCGAAGGCCGCATCGCCAGCGTTAAACTTGCCGGCGATATCGGTCCTGCCGGCACGCAGGTTCTGCGCTTTCTCAATCATCTGACGGAAAAGCGCCCGATCGATTCTGTCACGCTCGAGCGTTATCTGCTGCTGGCGCAGGACGTGCCGGGAATTACGCTGCACGCCGTGTTGCAGCCGTCCAGCGAAGAACTGGGCGCCGTCAACCTGATAGCCGAAGTCAGCCGCCAGGCGGTCAGCGGTCTTGCACTGGTTGATAATCGAGCATCACCATTTACCGGCCCGATCGAGTCACTCGGCCTGATCGACCTCAACAGTTTCACTGAATTCGGCGAAAAGACCGAATTTTCCATCTATCATGCGTTTCCGAACAGCGAGACGTTCGGGCAGGTCTCGACCGAGGCGTTTGCCGGATCGTCTGGCCTGAAGCTGCGCATCTATGGCGGCTACGGACCGACTGTCCCGACCGGCGTGTTCGCGGCGGAGGGCTACAATGGCACGACCGGCGTATTCGGTGCCCTGGTCAGCTATCCGGTGATCCGTTCACGGCAGCAAACATTGAACGTTTATGGTGCGTTCGACGGGATCCTGTCGTCCATCACCCTGACCACAACCGGCATCCGCGCGCTTGCCAGCTACGATTCGTTGCGAGTGCTGCGTATCGGCAGCGACTATGCTAGGTCCGATCTGTTGCTCGGCGGCGACCGAAACGCAGTCAACCTTGTGTCGGTTCGGTTCTCGCATGGGTTGCCTATCCTCGGCGCCTCACACGACAATTCCTTCAATGCACCGCGACCGGGCGAGCGCAGTGGTGATTTCTACAAGTTCAACTTCGAAATAAGCCGCACGCAGACATTGTTCTATCCGCTGCCGAACGCGAGTGTATCGCTGATGGCGCTGGTCACTGGACAGATCTCGCCCGACATATTGCCACCGGTAGAACAATTCTACCTGGGCGGCGCCCGCTTCACCCGTGGTTATTATTCCGGTCAGGTTTCCGGCGACAAGGCGTTGGCCGCCACGGCGGAACTGCAGCTCAATACTGGGTTCAATTTTACCACCTTCGGGCTGAGCGAGAATGTCTCCACTCAGTTTTATCTTTTCTACGACTGGGGCGAGACCTGGCAGAACCAGCCACAGGCCCTGAATGAACATATTTCTTCCACGGGCGGCGGCGTGCGGATGCAGTTGACCCGTTACGCCGAGGTCGATTTTGAAGGTCTGGCGCGGCTGAATCGCTTCCCGACCGGATCTGGACCGAACATATCTCCGTTGTATGGGGGCGCTTTTTACTGGCGCGCATTGCTGCGGTTCTGACACAAGACGGCTAACGGGACGAATACGGCGGGCGGAGGAAGCGATGGCCAAGACGGTTGGCGTCACGGCGCGGGCGACGAAGGCGCGTGGCCGCCGGGCGGTCAGGCTGATCGGCGTCATGCGCCGCCGCCGCGCTGCCTTGATGGTCAGCACTGCGCTGCAGGCCACCGTTGTGCTGGTGCTAACCGTGCCGGGTGCCACGTCCAGTCGTGCCCAGCCGGCACCCAATGCACGGCCGACCGGCGGTCAGGTGGTCGCCGGCAGTGCCGCGATCAGCCAGAGCCCGAACGCGACAACCATCAACCAGTCCTCGCAACGTGCCGCGGTGAATTGGAAAAGCTTCGACGTCGGCTCCCAGCAATCGGTGCAGTTCCAGCAGCCTTCGGCCAGCGCGACGACGCTGAATCGGGTAACCGGTCCAAATCCGTCACAAATCGCCGGCAGGATCGATGCCAACGGGCAGATCATCCTGGTCAACCAGGACAGCATCACGTTTTACAAGGGCGCGCAGGTCAATGCCGCCGGGCTGATGGTGTCGGCTGCCGGCATCAGCGACAAGAATTTCATGGCCGGCCGCATGGTGTTCGACCAGGCGGCGCATCCCAACGCCCGCGTCGAAAACCAGGGCAACATTACCGTCAAGGAGACTGGCCTCGCCGCGCTGGTGGCGCCGCAGGTGGTCAACTCCGGCGTCATCACTGCGAAACTGGGCCATGTGGTGCTGGCAGGAGCGAGTGCGGCGACGCTCGATCTTTATGGCGACGGGCTGGTATCGATCGACGTGACCCAGCAAGTGACCCAGGTGCCGGTCGGGCCGCACGGCAAGAGGGTTACCGCCCTGATCACCAACACCGGCACTGTGATCGCCGATGGCGGGACTGTGCAGCTTACCGCCCGTGCGGCCGACGGGATCGTGGACAGCCTGATCACGGCCGGCGGGCGCATCGCCGCGGGGACCGCCGGCGGCAAGGCCGGCGTGATCGCGCTGAACGGCATCGGCGGGTCAATCACGGTGGCCGGCCAGCTTGCGGCGACGGGCGATGCACCCGGCGTGCGCGGCGGGCAGATCGAAGTGGTTACCAATCGCGGAGTAACCATCGCCAGGGGCGCGCGGTTGGATGCGTCGGGTCACGACGGCGGCGGCACGGTGGCGGTGGGGACCACGCTGGCCCGAGCGAAAGGCGGGGCTTCGGTTACCGCGAGGACCACCGCGTCCAAGGTTACGGTGCATGCGGGGGCGACGATCGCTGCCGATTCGTTGGAATATGGTGATGGCGGGCGGATTGCGGTGCTGTCCAGCGGCACCACGCAGATGAATGGCGCGATCACCGCGAAGGGTGGTCCGAAGGGTGGCGATGGCGGGTTCGTGGAGGTTTCGGGCGATACATTGGGATATGGCGGGTCGATCGACACCGGCGCCCCGGTAGGGGCGGTCGGCAGCATCCTGTTCGACCCCGGCACGCTCCTGGTCACGGCAGCGGACGGCAGCCTGGATCCACTAAGCCCCCCCGGTGTGCAATTTGCTGACGGCGGCACTTTGGAATCGGTTTCCGCCGGCGCCGTCCACACTCTGGGCCTCACGTCCAACGTGACCCTGCAGGCAACCACGCTGCTGGACGTCCAGGCGTCCATATCGGTGACGCACGGGCTTACCATGCAGTCCGGCGGAAACCTGATCGTCGATCCGAACCTTTCGGTGCAGGCCGCCACCACGCTGCGCCTGGACGGCTTCACCGGTATCATCCTCAATAACAGCCTGCTGTCCGCCGCGGTGGTGGACCTGAATGCGGCCGGCGCTGGCGTCGTACAACTTAATACCGGCAGCATAGTGGCGGGCACGCTGCAAAGCACGTCCGGCATCGTCGGCGGGGCGACCCTGATCGGCGCTGGGAACACGATTGGCACGCTCGGCGCGATGAGCGTTGGCGCGGGCAACCTGTTGGTGACCACGACCTCTGCGCTGACGGTCGCCGGCAATGTCGTGGCGGACGGCGAACAGATCGACCTGACCAGCGGCGGCAACCTGTCCATCGGCCAGGGAGCCACGGCCGGCTTCCTGAATGCCGGAACGACCGGCAATATCCTGCTTGCAGCGTCGGGCTCTATCACCGAACCGCACGGCTCGATTACGGCCGGCGCGCTCGGCGCCGCATCATCGGGAGGATCCGTGATGCTGACGGGCGGGGCCGATCAGATCGGCACGATCGCCGGCGTTACCGCGCCAGGGGACGTGGCGGTGATCGCCGACCCGACAGTGTTGACCCTCAGCGGGACGTCGACCGGCCGGACGTTGTTTTTCGAGAACCCTGATCCTGGCGGCACCATCGCGCTGAGCGCCGCGACGCTGAAGTCTACCGGCGCCACTCCCCGCATTTCATTGGTGGGCGACAAGCTGACCAAGCCGGTGACCAGCACCATCACGCTGACCAGTGCCGGCCTCATCGAACTCGCTCCGGCAACCGTCGGTGCCCAAACGACGATCGACGTCACGCCGGGTAGTCCGGTGGATACGCTCGGCGCGGTGTTCAGCGCCATCCAGCCCGGCGCCGGAACGTTGGCGATCGGCGGCTTCACCGGCCCGGACAATGCCGGCACCGTCAGCGCCGGCAATGTCGTGGTGGCCAGCGCGGTCAATCTCGGCGGCATTGGCAATGCGCTGGCGCTGCTTACCACGGGGTCGGTGTCACAGCTTCCCGCCGCTGATCTGCTGAATATCGGAACGCTTGCTGGGGCAACGGGGAGCCTTTCGCTGCTGAATCCGGGCAATCAGATCGGCACCATCGGCGGGCCGACTGGCATTGCCGGTTTCACCGGACTGACGGCAGCGCATGGCAATGTCGAGATTTTCGATGCCCGACCGCTGACGGTCACTGGGCCCGTTACGGCCACCGGCGCCACTGCAACCACCGGCAACGTGTTCCTGCAGGAGGCCGCGGGCAATTCGCTGACGGTCGGAGGATTGGTCACCGCCACAAATGGCGCAACCAAAACCAATAAAGTATCTCTGGCAACCGACTTGCTTGCGGCGAACGGGGCGGCCAGCATCCAGGCGCTTGGCGGCACGGTGGAAATTGCTCCGACCACCCCGTCTCTGGCCGTACACCTGGCCAGCGGGGTGGACGGCCTGATCATCGACAGCACGGCACTTGGCGCCATTCAGGCCGGTACGCTGGCGATCGGCACGTATCACGACGCCGTCCATGGCGGCACGGTGGCGCTTTCCGGCACATTGATCAGCTTCGAGAACAACGTGTCGCTCGGCGGAGCGGCAGTGCCGATGCTGCGGCTCGATACCAGCGGGTCGATTGTCCAGAACGGCGGCACATTGGCAGTCGGCACGCTATCAGCAAGCACGCATGGCGCTGTCGGCGCCGGGGTAACGCTTACCTCGGGCGGTGCCGGCAACGCGATCGGTGCGCTTGGCGATTTTGCGATCGGTAATGGCGACCTGTTGCTGAGCAACGGGGTGAAGCTGACCGAGCCGGCCAGTTCCACGATCTACGCCGACAACATCAGCATCAACAACCAAGGGAGTATTGCACTCGCCGGAAATCTTGCGGCGTCGGCAGGCAGCGTTGCGGTCACCAGTACGGGTGCGAACGATATCAGCGTCAGCGAGGGCTTGATTGGCGCGACCGGAACAATCGGATTCAATGCTGGCGGTGCGTTCCGACAAACCGGGGGCACGATCAACGGCAGCGACATCGGCGTGATCGCGGCGACGGGGGTGATTCAGAGCGGCGGAACGCTGTTCGGCTTCGATGCCAACCCCGCAAACACCGCGGTAACAATCAACCCCGGTGCCGCTGGAGACTTCAGCCAGACGGGCGGCGTCATCGCGTCCAACGACCAGGTCTCGATCAACAGCGCCAATGCATTGTCGGCCGGCGGCAGTGTCATTGCGGTCGGCAAAGTGACGCTCGCTGCGACCGGTGGGTTCAGCAGTTCGGGTGCCGTCCTGTCCGGGGCTGACCTGGCCGTTTCGGGGGCGAGCATATCCCAGACCGGCGGGACACTCGGGGCGCGCGGAACCGCGACGCTGACTACTCCCGGGGTCGCGAGCCAGACCGCCGGAATCGTGTCCGGAGCCACTGTGGACCTGATCGCCGGTACGATCCCCGCGGACGGGTTCCAGGGCTTCAGCGGCGCAATCGCAGCAGTCGGGAGTGGCTCGACCACAGCCCGTCAGACCCTCAGCGGGGCGGTGTTCCCCGGCGATCCGCCCGGCGCGCCGACCGGGCCACTGACCCCGCCTTCGCTGATTGGCGGGGCCGGGGCGCTTCGTCACCTGCGGATCGAGACCGATGCCAGCGGCTACAGCTTCAACACACCGCTGGCTGCCGACTGGATAGAATTCCACACATTGAACGACGACGTCGAAAATCCCGGAGGTCTGCTTGCTGCCACGCTGCTCAGCGGAACGGCGGGCTATACCGCTGCGTCCGGCTTTACCCTGCCTGGCGCGATCGCCAACGCCGATTTCAGGGCGTCCGCCAACAATGTCCTCAATCTCGGCAGGTCGGTCGATCCGTTCGTTACAACAGGCAGCTTCTGGCTGAACGATACCGGCGCGCCTGCACTCACGGTTGCCGGCACTGTCCATGCCGGCAGTGCACTCAGTTTCGGGCAGACGATCGGCTTGATGTCTTCGGGTCTGATAATCGACGACTCCGGAACCACCAGCTTCCCGAACGGGGTCAGTATCACGACGGGCGGGTCGCTTCTGGCCGCGGCGGCGATTGGCGGGACGGTTGTCACCCCGGGTGTCATTCAACTGCAGGCTGACGATTTCTCCATCCTGCCGCTAACGCCGCCGGGCGCGGTTGTGTCTGCGCCCGACGGACTGGTTGCAATCGCTCCTTTGACTGCCGGCCGCACCATAACTGTCCTTGGCAGTGCCTCGGGTCCGGGGACCCTGCTGATCGGCGGCGGCACCGCGCCGTTATCCGCCATTTCCGCACTTGGTGCGACGCATCCCGACACCCCGGCCGCCGACACGCTGGCGCTCGGCAGCATCGATGCCGGCAACACGGCGCCCACAGCCGGCGGCATCGTGTTTGATGTCAATGGCGGCGCGATCAACCTGACCGGCGTGGCCAGGACCGTGCAACTCAATGCCACCGGCGCGGTCTCGCAATCCGGGGCGGGAACTCTGATCTTGCCGGAGCTGGCCGGCAATGCCAGTTCCTTTACGCTGGAGCCGAGCGGCACCAATATTATTGCCACCATCGGCAATTCGCCGAGCCGCGAGGCGGGCGGCACGATCTATCATACCGATCCGACCGTTCTCGCCAATCTTGGCAACCTGACCGATATTACCGCAACCAGTGGGGACGTGCAGGTCCGCAGCACCGCGGGGACGATGACCGTTCTCGGGACGGTGGCGGTGCCGGATGGTCGAGCGATCGACCTCGCGGCGCCGGCTCTGCTGATCGATCACCTGAGCACCCCGAGCACCCTGGTCGCCGGAAGCTTCCTGGGACTCGGATCATTGGTGGCGGCCGCAACGGTAACAGAAGCAGCCACAGTTACTCCCGGCCAGATACGGCTTGCCTCGGATGCGCTGCGCATTCTGGGGGCACCTGGAACGGCGGTCGTGTCGGCGCCGGACGGCATGGTGGCGATCGCGCCATTCACGCCCGGCAACACGATCACGGTGGTAAATTCACTGGGCATTGCAACCAATGGCACGATCGCGGTGCAGGACCTCGATCTGATCAACACGATCGGCATACTGCCCAGCGATCCGGTCGGTGTCGCCACACTGGCGATCGGCAGCACTGATGGTGGCGCGACGCTTCCCGTGGGCGGCATCGCGATCGACGCGTCGTTCGACGTGAGGCCGATTGCCAGAACGCTGTCGCTGTTCGCGGCCAATTCGGGTGTGCCGGGAGCCGGGCTGATCACGCAGGGGAGCGGGGATATCATTACCGTCAATGCGCTGACCGGCAGCGCTGGCGTCTTGTTGAGCGGCGCCATCGCCGGTACCGATGTGACATCGGTGGTTCTGCCGGAACTCAACGCGATCGGCACCATTGGGGTTCTGCAAACGGAGGGTGGGCTGACCAGCACCTTTGCCGGGCAGGGTAACCTGCTGGCGACCGGTGATATCGTTGTCCATAACAACACGGACCTGGCCGTGCACACGCTGGTGCACGCCGGCGATGATCCGACCCTGGTCTTCCATACTTTCGGGGTGGGGAGCCAGACGGCCGACCTCGAAGCCGCGCCAGCGGGCGCAACCCTCTCCGGTACGCTGTCCGTGAACGGCACGATCTGGGCAGGCATCGACGGCAAGCTGACTGGAAACGTCAATCTGTCGGGCGGGAGTGCCAGCACGATCGGCGGGGTGGTGGTTCCGGGTTCGGTATTCGCTTCGACCGGCGGCTCATCCTCCGGGATGGTGACGCTTGCGGCCGGTTTTGCGTCGGGCACCTATAACACGGCCTGTACTGCGACGGGCTGCGGCATCGGGATCAGCGGCCTCGTCTGGGGCAATCAGGGGTTCGGACATACCGATGCTGATCTGGCCGGGCTTGTGCAGATCAACACGGCGTCGTCCATCGACGAGAGCGCGGGCACCATCGGCGCCGTCCTGCTGACCGGCGGTGCGGGCGGCTTCGCCAATTTCAGCGGCGGAGGGACCTCGGCGGCCAACCAGAACTGGATCGCAACGCTCGGAACGTTCGACAGCAATCTGCGATTCAACCTGCCCGTTGCAGGCACGCTTGCCCCCGGTTTCCTGTTGCGGGACGGACGTGTTCCCACGACGCCGCTCGGGGCCGGGCTGACTGTGGTCGGTATGGTTCAGGATCACGGAATCGATACCGTCGGAACCAGCAGCAGCGGCATCGAGATCATGGTTCGGCCCACTGCCGATGCGATCGCGGATCTGGTCTTGCAGAACAGTCTGGTCGCCGATCCCGTCACCGGTACAATCGATATCGAGGCAACCGGGAACGTCTATCAACAGGCCGGAGCGGGCATCGTCAGTGCCAACGCGCTGGTCGCCGAGGCCGGTACGCTACCCAGCAGCGAGGTCG
>DATIMO010000623.1:0-4459 GCA_035475215.1 Acetobacteraceae bacterium
CGACGTCGCGATCTGGGACCCGGCCCCGCCTGCGATCGATGCCGCCATCGCATTCATCCGCGAGCGCTTACCGGAACTGCGCGAAAGCGGACTGCTCGCGGATCAACCGCCAGCCGTCCTGGCGCGCATTCATCCAGCGCCGACGCTGGAAGTCGCAGTGCGCGACGCCGAGCACGTGCAGGAAAACGGGCCGGAGAAGCTGGCCGATAAGAAGGCGCTGTTTGCCGCTCTGGACAAGACGGCGCGGCCGGATGCGGTGCTGGCCAGCTCCACCTCCGGCATCCCGGCCAGCAAGTTCACCAAGACTTTGTCCGGACGGGCGCGCTGCCTTGTCGTCCATCCGGTCAACCCGCCCTACCTTGTCCCTCTGGTGGAACTGTGCCCCGCTCCGTGGACCGACCCGGCAATCGTCGTTCGTACGCGTGAACTGATGAAGCGTGCCGGACAGGCGCCGGTTACGGTCACCAAGGAAGTTGCCGGGTTCGCGCTGAACAGGCTGCAAGGCGCGTTGCTGGCAGAAGCGTTTCGCCTGGTCGCCGACGGTGTAATCTCACCCGCCGATCTCGATGCCACGGTCAAGCATGGGCTTGGCCTGCGGTGGTCGTTCATGGGGCCGCTCGAGACGATTGACCTGAACGCGCCGGGTGGGCTGGCCGATTATTGCACGCGGTATGGCTCGCTCTATGCCGAGCTGCAGCGACAGATGACCCCGCGCAACTGGGATACGGTGTCGGTCGATCGTCTGCATGCGGCTCGCCGCGCCGAACTGCCCGCCAACATGATGCCGGTGCGCCAGGAATGGCGTGACCGCCGGCTGATGGCGCTGCTGGCGCACAAGGCCTCCCAGCCGGAGTGAAGGGTGGCGCGAGCCCGTCCATCAGCGCCACCGAAAGTTCTAGCAACCCAAGGACACGCCCTCGTCCAGCGGGCGTTTCCACTTTACCCATAATTCGCTCTACGCTTCGCCCTCGGGAGACTCAATCAGGGAGACGCGAACCCATGACCAATCGCATCAGCCGGCGCGGTATCGCCGCCGGCACCGCCTTGCTGCCAGCCGCAGCGCTGATCGGCACCGCCCGCGCCCAGCCGGCAAACGAGAGCACCTTCGATCGCGTCCAGCGCACCAAGACACTGCGTGTTGCGGCGCTGCCGGGCGAATTACCCTATTTCCAAAAGGACATCACGACCGGCGGCTGGAGCGGTGCCTGCATCGACATGGCGACCAGCATCGCCAAGGTGTTCAACGCCAAGCTGGAATACCTCGAAGCGACCTACGGAACCTCGGTGCTCGACCTGCAGACCAACAAAGTCGATCTGGCGTTTGCCTTGAACCCGACGCCGGAGCGCGCGCTGTCGATCGGCTTTACCCACCCCATGATCGTGCATCCGTTCGGCTGCCTGGCGAAGCAGGGCTTTAACCCGAAGACCTGGGACGACATCAACAAGGCCGATATCCGCATTGCATTCGATATCGGCTCCCTGCACGAAACCTGCGCCAAGCGCTTCGCCCCCAAGGCGCAGCATGTCGGCTTCACCACGAGGGACCAGTGCATCCTGGCGCTGCAATCGGGACGCGTGGATGTCGATATCCTGGCAGCACTGCTCGGGCTGGCCGCCGTGGGCAAGAACCCTGCACTCGGCCCGTATCACCTGCTGACCGATCCGCAGGTCGCGCTGCCGAGCTGCCTTGGCATTCAGCAGGAGCCAGACACGCGCTTCGCCACCGTGCTCAACGCGTGGCTCGACTTCAATCGCGGCATCGGCCAGTTGCGCGAATGGCTGATCGGCGGGCTGGAAAAGATGGGCGTAACGCGCGAGCAGATCCCCTCGGAGCTGACCTTCTGACAACGCCGACGCGCGAGGATTTCCGTGCAGTACCACTGGAGCTTCGCGTTTCTGCAGCAATACATTCCGCTGCTGTGGTGGGGCACGCTCGTCACGCTTGCTTTCACCGCCGGGACGATTTTCCTGGGACTGGTGATCGGGTTGTTGGTCGGCCTCGGCCGGCTATCCCGATCGAAGCTGCTGAACGTGCCGTTGATCGCGTTGATAGAGGCGTTCCGCTGCACACCGCTGCTGGTGCAGATCGTCTGGTTCTATTATGCGCTGCCGGTGCTGCTGCACATCCAGATACCGGCGCTTGCTGCGGCTGTGGCGGTGCTTTCACTATATACCGGTGTGTTTTATGCGGAGATCTTCCGCGGCGGCATCATCTCGATCGAACCCGGTCAGTGGGACGCGGCCAGGGCGTTGGGACTGCACGGCTGGAAGCTCATGCGTCTCGTCATCCTGCCACAGGCCGTGCGGCGGATGATCCCCCCCTTCGTCAATCAGTCGATCACGCAGCTCAAGAACACCTCATTGGTATCGACCATTGCCGTGCCGGACCTGTTGTATCAGGGCACCATCATCACCGAAACCACCTACAAGCCGCTGGAGGTGTATACGGTCGTGGCGCTGATCTATTTCGCCCTACTCTTCCCAAGCACCATCCTGGCACAATGGTACGAGCGCAGGCTGGCGAAGGGCTGACCGCGCAGGCGGCTGAGAAGGAGGGATCATGCAGTTCGGCGTTCATCTGCCGCATATCGGCCGCAAGGCTGGCCCGGATTCGATCCGTGAAGCCGCAATCCAGGCCGAACAACTCGGCTTCGACGATATCTGGGTCAGCGAACACATCATTATTCCGCGTAATGCCAGTTATCCGCCGTCGCCATCCTTTTACGACCCAGTGCTGACCCTCACCTGGGCGGCGGCGTATACCCAGCGTGTGCGGCTGGGCACGTCGGTTCTGGTGCTGCCGATGCGGCATCCTTTGCCGTTGGCAAAGGAACTCGCCACTTTGCAGAATCTTTCGCGCGGGCGGCTGATCCTGGGTGCCGGCGTGGGTTGGCTGGAAGCGGAATTCGCCGCGCTCGGCACGCCGTTCCGCGAACGCGGACGACGCATGGACGAAGGTCTGGCGATGATGCGCGCAGTCTGGTCCGAGGACCCGGTGACCTTCCAACCCCGCTGGATCGCCGCCGAGATCACCGACATGCGTATGCAGCCCCGCCCCTGCGCGCCCATCCCGGTGTGGATCGGTGGATCATCAGATCGCGCGCTGGCCCGCGCCGCCCGGCACGAGGGCTGGCACGGCAGCCGGATCGCCCCCGACCAAGCTGGCCAAATCGTTGCGCGATTGCGGAAGCAGATGCCGGACCCCAGCTTCACCATCTCGATCCGTTGCCGATGGAACGGCAACGATGAGGGCGAAGCCAGGGAACGCTTCGCCGCTTATGCCGCGGCCGGAGTGCAACATCTGCTGGTCGAACCCGAGGATCGGGAAAAGGACGATTGGTTGCGATCGGTCGAGCGGATTGCGCGGGTGCGATGATGGAAGGACTCGATGGAGAACCACCCAGGCAAAAAACCGTAGCGCGGAAAAGCGAAGCGCATTCCGCCGCCAGAGAGCCTCAAAACGGCAGCAGTATATCCATCGTCTGCTGACCCCAACGCGGCGTCTGCAACTCGGTCAACTGACCCCGACCGCCATAGGCGATGCGCGCCTCGGCCATCCGGTCGTGCTGTACTGTATTGTCGCTGGCAATGTCCTGCGGGCGGACGATTCCGCTGACCTGCAGCACGCGCAATTCACTGTTGACGCGGAATTCCTGGCTCGCGGTCACCACCAGGTTGCCGTTGGGCAGCACCTGGGACACCACTCCGGCAAGCCGTAGCGTCACAGTCTCGTTCCGCTGGATCTGCCCGTTGCCCTTGTTGGCATTGTCGCTGTTGATCGCGATCAGCTTGCTCGGGTCCATCGGCACGCGTTTCATCAGGTTCTCCAGCCCGAACAGATTCGGCATGCCGAAATCCTCGTTGCTGTCGCGCGCCGTCCCAGTCACGTTCTTGAAATTGGCCGCATCGTTCATCGCGACCACCACGGTGATCAGATCACCGACACGGGCGGCGCGCTGATCCATGAAAAAGGCGCGCGATCCAGGTTGCCAAAGCGAATCGCTCCCCAATGGCGACTGCGGCGGAGGCGGCATCGGCATGCTGATGGGTCGGTAACCCGGTGCCTGGGTCGGGTTGGTGATCGGCGTCATCCGCGGCGGGCCACCGACCTCGGTCAGTCGTTGCCAGGTCCCGCAGCCGGTCAACGTCAGGATCGCGATCACCGGACCAAGCCGGCGAAGACTGGTATTCATCGTGCCACGATCGTGGTTGCCCGGCGGCTACCGGCTGGGATCAGCGGCATGGCACCGGGGGCGACGCGCACGCGTCCGTCGGCCATCACCTCGGCCTCGACGATCGCGCGGGAGATCGGGTTTTGCACCCGGATGCGGTCGCCCTCGCCGCCGGATTCGATCGCCTGACCCTCCGCGGTCACCGCCACCCCGGGGCTGTCCAGCAGCATGGTCACCCGGGCGCCTTTCTTCACCAGTTGCGGCCGCATCAGCTCCGCGCGCGGCAG
>DATIMO010000624.1:0-6376 GCA_035475215.1 Acetobacteraceae bacterium
GCCAGAAGGACGAAGTCCTTCGGCAGCCCACCATGTTCGGCAATGGCAACACGGGCCGCTCCGGTCATCATCTCTCCGACAAGATCATGCACGCCGAATGCGACGCGGTCTGGATCCGCCCCGATGCCCCCAGCCAGGCTGGCCAGCGCAGCCGCACGATCGATCTGCATGGCGCCGCCCAGGAAAAACCCCGCATCGAGATACCCAAGCACCAGATCGGCGTCGGTTGCGGTGGGCGATGTACCGCCGCGACAATAGCAGGCCGGTCCGGGATCGGCCCCGGCACTCTCAGGCCCGACCTGCACCGTGCCCAGGTCTCCACGGCGGGCGATCGAGCCGCCGCCGGCACCAATCTCGATCAGTTCGACCGCCGCGATCTGGATCGGAAGGCCGCTGCCGCGCAGGAACCGTTTCTGGCGTGCCGCTTCGAAGCCCCAGGCCACCAGCGGCTCCCCGTTCTCGACGATGGCGAGCTTGGCCGTCGTGCCACCCATGTCGAAGGCCAGCACCCGATCGAATCCGGCGTTGCGGCCGAACAGCGCACCCGCCAATGCCCCAGCCGCCGGTCCGCTTTCCAGAAGCTGCACCGGCCGGCGCGCGGCCTCGGCCACATGGGTCAACCCGCCGTTTGACAGCATCAACAGCAAATTGCCAGGAATACCGAGCCCACCCAGCGCGATTTCCAACCGGGAAAGATAGGCGTCGGCCATCGGGCGCACATAAGCATTCGCAACCGTCGTACTGGTGCGCGGATACTCGCGGATTTCAGGGGCGATATCGGATGAAGTCGATATCAGAAGCTCGGGAAACCGTCGTGCGATCGCCGCTTCCGCTGCACGCTCATGCGACGGGTTGGCATAGGCGTGCAGGAACGCGATGGCCACACTGCGGACGCCGCTGGCCAGAAGGAACTCCGCCTGGTGCAGCGCCCCCTCGATGTCGAGGGGGATTTCCACGTCGCCCTCCGGCGTCATCCGCTCCCGGACTTCGCGCCGCAGGTGACGCGGCACCAGCGGCGGCGGCATTTCGATCGCCAGATCGTAGAGTTCGTATTTGCGCTCCCGCTCGATTTCCAGGACATCGGCGAAACCGGCGGTGGTCAGCAATCCCGTCAACGCACCCTTGCGTTCGATTAGCGCATTGGTGAACAGCGTGGTCGCGTGCACGACCCGACCGATCGAGCCGGCTTCGATCCGCGCCGCCGCAAGCAGATGGCGAATCCCGTTGATGGCGCCACGTGCAGGGTCGTCCGGTGTCGTGCTCTCTTTCCAGATCGCAGCGCGTCCTGAGCAATGGTCAAGTGCAACCAGATCGGTGAACGTGCCGCCGATATCGATGCCAAGCGAGATCGACGCTGTCATGGTTTCACCGTTCCATGACCTGGCTAAGACCCGCACTATCCGCGCCGCCGAGCAGCCTGCCGTCGCTTGTCTGGACCCCGTCCACCGTCGCCGCCAGCTCCGTCGCCAGCCGGTCCGCGATGCTCATCCGATAATGCAAGCTGTCCCAGTAGTTGTCATCACTGTCGGTGATCGGACTCGGCCGCATGAAATCAACGGCGACCATATTGGGAATGTCCGTCGCCATGGCGGCGACGCGACGCTTGCACTCATCCCACACCTGCGCACCCGCCGTTCCCGGTGGCGGAAACAGGCGGTGATTGTAAGGAACGAAGAACGCCACCTTGCGGGTCGCTGCCGGGAATTTGCGGAACTCCGCCTGCAGCGTCTCCAGCGCAGGGTATCGCCAAGTCGAAGCCGGGCCGCTGCGCAGGCCAGGTGGGATCAACGGCCCCGCTTCGCGCAGATGCGCAGCAGCACGCGCGGGATCATAGTCGCTATCGGGTGGAACGAAGCGCGTAAACCCGTCACGCCCGTAGACCGGCCGCTTCACCCCGATCAGGATCCCGAATTGCTGGCCGGCCTCCTGCACCGCATACAGGTTCAGCATGTGCCGATAGCCCGCCGCCGGATTGCCCTGATACATCCACTCCGGGAACGGCCGCGGCGTCAGCTTCTGATACGTGTCCCCGGTCACGCACCAGCGCACGTCCAGCCCCACGGCAACGACACGCGGCGCCGGATGAGCCCGACGAAACACATCCATCAGGCTGGATTGTTCGAACACCGTCGCGTCATTCATCGACAGGTTGGCGAATCGCGCACTGAACTCCGGGTCCAGCACCGCCGGACGCAGCAATCGGCTGGTCGACGTGCCGAACACCGCACTGTCGAACCGTGCCGCGCGGGCCAGCGCCGGAAAGGAAAACCGCGCGTCGGTCGCCACCGGCCAGCGCTCGGCCGCAGGCGACAGCGGCAGGATGTCGAACGGATCGACCAGCACCACGAATGCATAGATCACTGCCACGCAAACGAACGCCGCACCGGCCGCCGCAACGAAGAACCGTCGCCACGTACCGCCCGACCGCCCCTGACGTTCAGAACTGGAAATAGATGAAAACATTCGGCAGCCGCCCACCCACGAGCAGAACCAGATACGCAAGCCCGACCCCGGCGGGCACCGCAAGCCATGGCTGCGGACGCAGCCGCTCCAGCGCTGCCCCCTGGCTGGTCGGCCCCAGCAGCGCGATGGCGGCTCCGCCCGCCAGCGCCGCGACATATTCGCGATCCAGCACGATGCCGCCGATACCGTGCAGTCCCAGCATGGAGCCGAGCACGCCCCCCGCAATGATGAAGCTATCCGCCCGGAACAGCACCCAGCCCGCCATCACGAACAGCAGTGTCAGCAGCCACGCCGCCGCGCGCGGCAGGCGAAAACCGGCATTCTCCCATACGTGGTTTGCGGCCAGCGCGATCCCGTGCAGCCCGCCCCAGGCCACGAACGTCCAGCTCGCGCCGTGCCAGAGCCCGCCCAGCAGCATGGTGGCGACGACGTTCACGGTCTGCCGCGTCGGTCCGCATCGGTTGCCGCCCAGCGGGATATAGAGATAGTCGCGCAGGAAACGCGACAGCGTCATGTGCCACCGCCGCCAGAAATCCCGCACCGATACCGCGCGATACGGTGCGTTGAAGTTGAACGGCAGGCGCAGACCGAACATCCGCGCCAGCCCGACCGCCATGTCGGAGTAGCCGGAGAAATCGAAATAGATCTGCAGCGTGTAGGCGGCGCAGGCAATCCACGCCTCGATTGCACTCAGCGGTGCAGCCGCCGCCTGGTGGAAAAGCGGATCGGCGACCATCACCAGCGTATCCGCCAACGCCACCTTCTTCGCCACGCCGATGATGAACAGGATGAAGCCGCGCGACAGATTCTCCCACATCTCCGCCCGCCGTGGATCGGCCGCGAATTGCGGGATGATCTCGTTGTGTCGCACGATCGGTCCGGCAATCAGTTGCGGAAAGAACATCACGAACATGCAGAAATCAAGCAGGCCGTAGATGTGCCGGTCGCCGCGCCGCAGATCGATCAAGTACGAGATCTTCTGGAATACGAAGAAGCTGATCCCGAGCGGCAGGATCAGGTGCCACGGCGTCCAGCTCTCGCCCAGCACGCTATACCAGGTGCCGCGCAGGAAATCGGCGTATTTGCAGATCGCCAGCACGCCCAGATTCAGCGCGACACCGAGCAGCGGAATGAAGCGAGCCCGCTGTGCTCCATACCATTGCGCCAGCAACCAGTTGGCCAGCGTCAGCCCGACCAACAGCGGCACGAAGCGAACGTCCCACCAGCCATAAAACACCAACGAGGCGACGACGATCAGAACCTGTCGCGCAATCTGCCGGCCGGCGAGCAGGTAATAGAGCCCGAGTACGATCGGCAGGAACCCGCAAACGAAAATCTGGGAATTGAACAGCACGCCCGGCGCGCGACCTAGTCCAGCGTTTCCAGCAATCCGGCCATCAATGCGGCCCGGGGTGCCAGATCGCGCCAGACGATATGCTCATGCCGCGCATGCGCGCCGGCGCCGGGACAACCCAGCCCGTCCAGCGTGGGAATCCCCATGGCCGCCGTGAAGTTGCCATCCGATCCGCCGCCCCGATGTTGCTTCGGCAACTTCATCCCCACAACACCGGCGATGGCCCGCGCTTTCTCGTAAAGCGCGGCGATGCCAGGGTTTTCGGCGAACGGCGGGCGGTTCATGCCGCCCTCGACGCGCAGCATGCAACCCGGCGTGCAGGCCGTCAGACCCAGCAGCGCCGCTTCCATCAGCACTCCGTCCTCGATGGAGTTCACGCGAAGATCAATCTCGCACCCTGCCTCGGGCGGGATCACGTTGGGCCGCGTGCCGCCCCAGACCGGCGCCGCGTTCAACGTTACCCCCCGCTCGATATCGACCAGCCGGTGAATCGCCTGGATCTGATGCGCCAACTCCACAACCGCCGAGGCACCGTCCTGGAAATTTCCGCCGGCGTGGGCGCCGCGGCCTTCGATCCGAAGCACGAACCGACCGACCCCCTTGCGCGCCGTGACGCACGCGCCCCCGGCGCCCGCCGGTTCGGGGATCAGCACGAAATCCGCGCCCTTGGCTTCCCGCTCGATCAGATCGCGGCTGGTCGGACTGCCCACTTCCTCATCCGGCGTCAGCAACAGCACGATCGGCCGCCGCGTGCGCACGTTCTGGCGCAGGATCGATCGCACCGCGTGCAGCGCCAGGAAGCTGCCGGCCTTCATGTCGTAAATACCGGGCCCGTGCGCCTTTTCCCCGTTTACCCGGAACGGCATGTCATCCAGCGTGCCATGCGACCAGACCGTATCGAGGTGTCCAGCGATCAGGATGGGCCGACCCGCGCCCGATGTTCGGGCGATCAGGTTGTCACCGAACCCGTCCCGTCCGGGAATGCGGGTCAACGCCGCGCCGGCCTGTGCCAGCTCCGCCGCGGCCCTGTCCATCAGCCGGTTGACGGCCGCAGGGTCGGTCGTGGGGGTTTCCAGCTTCACCCAACCGGCCAGTTCTGCAAGCAGGTCCTCGGAGCGGCCGACCTCGGTCTGCGGCATCAAACAATCCGTTCTGTGATTGCGCGGGCCGCGTCTTTGCGCTCAAAGCGACGCCTTGTCCACGGAGCCGTTGATGCCCATTGGCATGTCCATGCGGGTCGTGCTGACCGACGCGCCCAGCGAGCAGGAGCGGAATGCGGTCGAAGCCGGACTGATCGCCTATAATCGTCTGCAAGGCATGCCGAACGATTGGCGCCCACTGGCGGTGCTGATCAAGGAAGGCGAGCGGACGGTGGGCGGCCTGACCGGGTGGACCATGTGGGACTGGCTGTTCGTGGCGAATTTCTTCATCCCCGCAGCGCAACGCGGTCATGGACCCGGCCCGCGAATGCTGCGGATGGCGGAGGAGGAAGCGCGGGTGCGCGGCTGCCTCGGGGTGTGGCTGGACACACACGACTGGCAGGCGCCGGGTTCTACGAGAAGCTGGGCTACACCGGGTGCGGCGGCTTGGCGGACTACCCGGCCGGGCAGCGGCGTCATTTCGTGTATAAGCGGTTCGATCGAGGTGCGCTATGACACTGAAACGCATGGTGCTGCAGATCGGCATGGGAACCGATATCCGCGGCGCGGATTCCACCAAGGCAGCGGTGCGGGCGCTGCGCGATGCACTGTGGCGCAACGGGCTGAGCGTGGCGGATGCGCTCGGTCTGCCGGCTGATGCGATGCAGACCGAGATCATCATCGGCGTGCCGCGCCCCGAGCAGGTGGATCGGGCGGCGGTGCTGGCGGTTCTGCCGCATGGCACCGGCACGGTCCGGGTGGTCGAAGGCGGGCTGGAGGTTGCCAACGATGCCGGCACCAACTCGACGCTGATCGCGCATGCCGCCGCCATCGTGCGGCTGAATGTCCCGGAGGGCGCCGCGCCATGAGCGGCAAACGCGTGATACTGGAACTGGGCAGCGGCAACGACCTGCATGGCGGGGATTACACCAAGGCGGCGATCCGCGCGGTGCAGGACGCGATCCACCACAGTTCACTCAGCCTGGTCCGCACGCTGGGCCTGGATGCGCAAGCGATGCAGGTGGAGGTTA
Organism: Acetobacteraceae bacterium; assembly: GCA_035475215.1. Taxonomy (GTDB): domain Bacteria; phylum Pseudomonadota; class Alphaproteobacteria; order Acetobacterales; family Acetobacteraceae; genus DATDIC01. The sequence goes on from DATIMO010000624.1 coordinate 5,988, forward strand.
CAATCGGCGTGCAGCAGCCAGGACGCGTGGACGCGGCGGCGGTGAAGGCTTCCCTGCCGCATGGCACCGTAACGGTGACCGTGGTGAAGGGCGGGCTGGACGTGCCGGACGAGGCCACGGGCGATGTGGCGGTGATCGCCAGCGCGGCCGTTGCAGTGCGGATTGACTGGTCAGATTAGCTTGCTTGCTTTCGTACCGACATAAGCGTTCGCGGTCAGAACAGTCAGACGGGGCGTCGCGCCGAAGCAACAATCAGCGTCGCTCCCGCTACAGCCGCCGCACCGGCGTGGTCCACGCCGCGGCGACGATCATCGTGGAAAAGCATGCCACGGTCAGGAACACGGCGCGGAATGCATCGGCAATCTCGGCATGCACCACCGCCTGCCGTA
>DATIMO010000625.1:0-1897 GCA_035475215.1 Acetobacteraceae bacterium
GTTCTGGTAACGCCGATCCGGAAGCCGGGTAACACAAAATCCGGGTAGAATTTGGATAACTGCGCATTCCGACGATTGCAGCCATCGATTCCGATCGAAACCAGCCATCTGTTCCGAACGAAGCCAGCCGGGCATTCCGATGATCCCAGCCGGGTAACGATGCGGGTCGCAAGCGGATGAATTGGGGCTACTGAACGGCCTCCTCGTCAAGTCTGGCTTTGGCGGCGCGCAGTTTTCGCATGCTCTCACCTTTAAGTTCGAGGCGATGTGCACCGTGCACAAGCCTGTCCAGCACGGCATCGGCAATGGTGGGCTTGCCGATGTGCTCGTGCCAGTGTTCCACGGGCACCTGGCTGGTGACGATGGTGGATGCCCGGTCGTGTCGGTCATCGACAATCTCCATCAGGTCGCGGCGCTGTTCTGCGGTCAGCGGCGTAATCGCCCAATCGTCCAGGATCAGCAGTTGCACCCGCGCCAGGTTCTTCAGCATACGCCCATAGCGGCCGCCGCCGCGGGCCAGGCCGAGCGCCTCCAACAGCCGAGGCACGCGCTGGTACAGCACCGATCGGTTGTCACGGCAGGCGCGGTGACCCAGGGCGCAAGACAACCAGGTTTTGCCCGTGCCCGTCGGCCCGGTCACCAGCAAATCCTGATGGCGCTCGATCCACTCGCCGCCGGTGAGACGCTGGAATACGGCGCGGTCGAGGCCGCGGGTGACGCGATGATCGACCTCTTCCGGGGCTGCCTGCTGACGCAGACCGGCAAACCGCAGCCGGGTGGCCAGGCGCTTGCTGTCGCGCTCCAGACCCTCGCGATCCACCAGCATGGCAAGGCGATCCTCAAAGCTGAGATCGGTGGCATCCGCGTGCCGTCGTTGCTCCTCGAGCGCGCGAGCCATGCCAGCAAGGCCGAGTTCGCGCAGGCGATCCGTGGTGGGGTGGGTCAGCATGGTTGTTCTCCTCAATGGTAGTAGCCGCTACCGCGAATGTTCTCGTGCAGGACGGCCGGTTCCTCGGGCATGAGGTCGGGGCGATAGGCCCGGTCGAGGCCGTTTTGCAGGATGGATCGCACCGAGCCATAGCTGCGGGCGCCGATGTCCATGCCGCGTTGACAGGCCGTCTCCAGCCGCTCTGGCCCGTAGCTGCGGACCAGGCGCAGGATGCCCATGCAGGCACGGAACCCCTGTTCAGGATGCGGCTTGGTGGTGAGGATGCGCTCCACCAGGGCGATGGTGGACGGGCCGATTGCCGCGGATTCGCGCAGCAGGCGCGTCGGCGTCCACTCGGCATGGCGGCGATGCGCACTCGGCATGTGCTCGGCGATCGTCGTGTGTCGCTGCTGGCGTGGATTGCGCAGATGGCTGGCAACCCGGGCACCGTGGTGGAACAACTCGATGGTCTGGTCGGTAATGCGCGCCTCAATGGTCTCGCGCATCAACCGATAGGGAACGGAATAGAAATGCCCGTGTACCTCGACGTGGTAGTCGAGCCCCGCCCGGCAGCGCCGCCATTCGGCGTAGGCGTACGGCTCGCTCGGCAAGGGCAGCAGTGCGGGCCGCTCCAACGCATCGAACAGGGCGCGGCGGCTGGTGGCGAGATGGCGCATGGGACGATCGTTGAGGCCGGTGACCAGTTCACGGATCGCACCGTTCAGTTCGGCCAGGGAAAAGAACCGCCGATGACGCAGACGGGCCAGCACCCAGCGCTGCACAACCTGGACAGCCACTTCGACCTTGGCCTTGTCGCGTGGCCGCCGCACCCGGGCTGGCAGCACGGCGGTGCCATAATGGCTGGCCATGTCCTGGTAGGTTCGGCTGATCCCCGGCTCGTAGCGGCAGGCGGCGGTCACACCAGCCTTGAGGTTGTCGCACACGATCTGCCGGGTGACACCGCCAAAG
>DATIMO010000626.1:0-5566 GCA_035475215.1 Acetobacteraceae bacterium
AACGAATGTCATAGCCTACCAAGTTTTGACCTCTGAAGCCAGACACTGTCGGTACCTGATCGCAACGAAATCAGCGTTGGGCGAATCCCGTGCGCCTCTGCTATTGCGGCTGCTGTGCCGACATTCAGGCTGGAAAAACAGGCGGGCGGACGCGTCGCCGGAGTGGATGAGGTGGGGCGCGGGCCCCTGGCGGGTCCTGTCGTTGCGGCTGCTGTGGTGTTCCCGACCGGGGTGCCACGCCGGCTGGCGGTGCTGATCGATGATTCGAAGAAGCTTACGCCCGAACAGCGGCTGATCGCGTATGAAGCGATCGTTGCATCAGGTCGGGCGGAGATTGCAGTCGGTGCCGCCTCGGTGACCGAGATCGCCCGGCTGAACATCCTGCACGCCGCGCTGCTGGCGATGTGTCGCGCGGTGGCACGACTGCCGAGCCTGCCGGACGTGGCCCTGGTCGATGGCAACCAGCCCCCTGCCCTGCCCTGCCCGGTGCGCTGCGTGGTCGGTGGCGATGCCTTGTCGTTGTCGATAGCCGCGGCCTCGATCGTCGCCAAGGTGCTGCGCGATCGGGCGATGATCCGGTTGGCGGCACGCTTCCCCGGATACGGATGGGAATACAACGTCGGCTACTCGACCCCAGCCCATCGTGCCGGACTGCGGGTGCTTGGCGCGACCGTGCATCACCGGCCGGATTTCGGCGCGGTCCGCCAGTTGGCGCTGGAACTCGATGCGGCGGATTGACGCGACGCCAACGCGACGATCACGATAGCGGATCGCAACCGGCGAAAGAGAGACGTGGAACTCGTCCGCGAAGTACCGCTCGACCAGGTTCTGCTGGGCGACTGCATCACCATGATGCAGATGCTGCCGCCGGCGTCGGTGCACTGCGTGTTTGCCGATCCGCCATACAACCTGCAGCTTCGTGGCGAGTTGCGCCGGCCGGACGACAGCCTGGTCGATGGGGTCGATGAAGACTGGGACCGATTCAGCGATTTCGCGACCTATGACACGTTCACCCGCGCCTGGCTGACCGAATGCCGGCGATTGCTGCGCAAAGACGGCACGCTGTGGGTGATCGGGGCGTATCACAACATCTTCCGCATCGGCGCAATTCTGCAGGACCTGGATTTCTGGCTGCTCAACGACGTGATCTGGCGCAAGGCCAATCCGATGCCGAATTTCCGTGGCCGGCGCTTCACCAACGCGCATGAGACGTTGATCTGGGCGGCGCGGCAGCGGGATTCGCGGCACCGGTTCAACTACCAGGCAATGAAGGCGCTGAACGACGATATCCAGATGCGCAGCGACTGGTGGCTGCCGCTGTGTACCGGGGCCGAGCGGCTACGCAACCAGCACGGGCTGAAATTGCATCCCACGCAGAAGCCCGAGGCGCTGCTGCACCGGGTGCTTGTGGCGTCGACGGCACCGGGCGAGATCGTGCTGGACCCGTTCCTGGGCACCGGCACAACGGCTGTCGTGGCCAAACGCCTGCACCGGCACTTCATCGGGATCGAGCGGCACCCAGCTTATGTGGAGGCGGCCTGGGCTCGCATCCGGCACACCAGGCCGGCGCCCGGCGACGGTGTGGCGACCACGCCCTCGAAGCGCGAGGCGCCCCGTGTGCCGTTCGGCAGCCTTGTAGAGCGCGGTGTGGTTTCGCCTGGCACGCGGCTGATGGACCGGCAGCGACGGGTGGTCGCGACCGTAGCGCCGGACGGCACGATCGTTTCGGGGGACGCGCGGGGCTCGATCCATCAGGTCGGAGCGATGGTGCAGAACGCGCCGTCGTGCAACGGTTGGACGTTCTGGCATCTGGAGCGTGACGGGGTGCTGGTGCCGCTGGACCGAATGCGGAGCATTCCACTAGAGTAACGAGATTGGTTGCCTCCGATTGACCTTCGGTCATGGCATTCTGATCACCGAAATGGATGCGCGCCTCGGCCGGATTGAACAGCATCTGGACCTGACAGCGTAAGGTGCTGGTCGGGCGACAGGACGACTCGACCGGTGGGTCCGGTTCCGGTAAGGAAGCGTGATGATTGCCTCGGTTGACCGATTATTCACCGGACCGGCGCAGCATGATCCTTTGGGCGTGCAGCGGAGGCCATGGGTGAGCGAGTCCGACGGCGCGGATATGGGTCAGGTATTGGCACTGCTGAGCGACGTCCTGACCGGCTTGCGGGAATTCCAGCAGCAGGTTGACGGGCAATTCGCGGATGTGGGCAGGAAATTCGCCGACGTGGATCGGCAGTTTGCTTCGATCAGGCAGGAGTTTGCAGATTTGCGTCAGGATGCCGGTGATCAGATCGCGTCGCTCCGGCAAGAGGTTACGACCTATCACGGTAGCGTCGTCGGCCATGGCACTCTGATTACTGAAATGGATGCCCGCCTCGGCCGGATCGAGCGGCATCTGGGCTTGGCAGCGTAAGGATAGCGTCATGATCTCCTCGGTTGAGCGCCTGTTCACTGTCCCGGTTCAGCGCGACCCGCTCGGCGTCCAGCGGCGACCGGCCGATATGAATAGCGGAAGCGGCACGGATAACGGCACGGTGCTGGCGATGCTGCAGGACCTGATGGCGATGCAGCGCGACATTCGACTGGAATTGGCGGAACTGCGCACCGAGGTCCGGCGGCAGGCGGCGCGAATGGACGAACTGGCGGGTCGGCTGAATTCGCCACCGCAGGCGGCTGTACCCCGGATCAGTGCGATGGAGGCACGGATTCGCCGGATCGAGCGGCATCTGGACCTGCCACCGATCAAATAGACCTTTGCCACTCGATTGACCTGCCCCGGTCGGCCGCCTATAAGCCGCCGCCTGTGACCGGCCCCCGTGCAAGCAGCGGGCGAGGCCGCCCGCGGCATTTGCGCGGGAACATCCAATTTTCGGCGGAGAGCGACCGTGAAGCGCACCTATCAACCCTCCAAACTGGTTCGCAAGCGCCGTCACGGCTTTCGCGCCCGGATGGCGACGGTCGGCGGGCGCAGGGTGCTGGCCAATCGCCGCGCCAAGGGCCGCAAGCGTCTGTCCGCCTGAGTCTGGGCGTGATCCGCTGTTTGATCCCTTGGCGCAATCCCCTCTCCTGGCGTCGCCGTCACCGCGCCTGAAGCGTCGGGCGGAGTTCCTGCGCGTCGCTGCCAAGGGCCGCAAGGTTGCCGTGCATGGCCTCGTCCTACAGGCGTTGACCCGCGACGATCAGGGCCCGGCTCGGCTGGGATTCACCGTGACGAAGAAGGTCGGCAACGCGGTGGTGCGCAACCGCACGCGTCGTCGGCTAAAGGAAGCCGCGCGGCTGCTGCTGGCCGAGCAGCCGGTGACCGGGGTGGATCTGGTGCTGATCGGGCGCGATGCGACGCGCTCGCGCCCGTTCGCAATGCTGCAGGACGATCTGCGTCGGGCGCTGACGAAGGCCGGGGCGGCATGACGCGGCAACCGAGCCCGGCGGCCCGCGCGGGTATCGGCGCGGTGCGGGTCTATCAATGGACGCTGCGGCCGTTCATCGGCGCCAATTGCCGGTTTTACCCGACTTGCAGCGAGTATGCGATCGAGGCGTTGCGTGACCACGGTGCGCTGCGGGGCAGCGGATTGGCGGCCTGGCGCATCCTGCGTTGCAATCCATGGACGACAGGCGGGTACGATCCCGTGCCTGCCTGCGACTGCCGCCCTGGCAATCCGGCCCGGGGCGACGAAACGGGGCTTTGATGGACCAGAAGCGTCTCTTTACGGCGATCATCGTATCGATCGCCATCCTGCTGGGCTGGCAGCTCGTCGTCAGCCGTTATCTGCCGAAGCCGCCGGAACCGACGGCGCAGTCCGAGCAGGCGCCGATGGCGCAGACGGCGACGCCCGCCGCGGGCCCGCCCGGGGCCGGTGCACCGGCTGCACCCGTTGCATTGCCAGCCGCCCTGGTCAATGCGCCCCGGGTAAAGATCGCGGCTCCGTCGGTACGCGGATCGCTCAGTCTGCTTGGGGCGCGGCTGGATGATGTGGTGCTGAACCATTACCGCGAGACGATCGAGCCGGACTCGCCCAATGTGCCGCTGTTGCAGCCATTGACCGACGCGCACCCGTATTACGTGCAGTTCGGCTGGTCGGCGCCGGACGGTCAATCCGTCAAGCTGCCCGGCGATGACACGCTGTGGACTGCGTCCGACCCGGAGTTGACGGTCAACAAGCCAGTCACGCTGTCCTGGGACAATGGCCAGGGGCTGACATTCCGCATCGTGCTGGCGATCGATGACCATTACATGTTCTCGGCGCAGCAGGAGGTGCAGAACTCGTCCGGTGCGGCGGTGAAGCTGTTCCCGTGGCAGCGCATACGGCGCGATTACACGCCGGAGACCTCGGGTTATTATATCCTGTTCGAGGGATTACTTGGCATTGAGCAGGGAAGGCTACAGGAATACAGCTATTCGACCACCAAGGACGACGCCAAAGGCAAGCCGAACGACGTGGCGTATCAGGCGACGTCGCCGGGCGGTTGGAGCGGGATCACTGACAAGTATTGGCTGACCGCGCTGATCCCGGACCAGTCGGTGCCGACGACCGTGCGGTATCGGTACATTGCCGGGAAGGACGGGCATTATCAGGTGGATTACGTGCCGGCGGACGCGCAGACGATCGCGCCTGGTGCAACAGCGACGATGCCGACCAAGGTGTTTGCCGGAGCCAAGGTGGTCGATCTGATCGACAGCTATGCGTCGCAGTATCACATTCCGCAATTCGACAAGGCGATCGACTGGGGGTGGTTCTATTTCCTGACCAAGCCGATCTTCTATTGCCTGGACTTCCTAAATGGGCTGCTGGGCAATTTCGGCCTGGCGATCATCTGCTTCACGGTATTCGTGAAACTGCTGTTCTTTCCGCTGGCCAACTATTCGTATCGCTCCATGAGCAAGATGCGGCTGCTGGGGCCGAAGATTCAGGCGATGCGGGAGCGCTACAAAGATGACCCGCAGAAGCAGCAACAGGAGATGATGGCGCTGTACAAGGCGGAGAAGATCAATCCTGCGTCCGGCTGTCTGCCGATGATCGTGCAGATCCCGGTATTCTTTTCCCTGTACAAGGATATCTTCGTCACGATCGAGATGCGGCAGGCGCCGTTCTTCGGCTGGATTCACGATCTGTCGCAGATCGACCCGACCAATGTGTTCAATCTGTTCGGGTTGATCCCTTGGGACCCGGCGGCGTACTCGCCGTTCCTGCATCTCGGGGCCTGGCCGCTGATCATGGGCTTCACGATGTGGCTGCAGCAACGGCTGAACCCACCCCCGCCCGACCCCACTCAGGCCAAGCTGTTCCAGTTGATGCCGGTCATCTTCACGTTCATGCTGGCGCGGTTTCCCGCCGGGCTGGTGATCTACTGGACGTGCAACAACCTGCTTTCGGTGGCGCAGCAATGGGTGATTCTGCGGCGGACGAGGTTGTCCCGGCCGGGGGTGGCGCGGACGACTTAGCATGGCCCCTCCCCCTGACCCCCTCCCGCAAGGGGAGGGGGAATCGACGCTGGAAGTGGGGCGGCGGCTGTTTGCGGCGGAGTGCCGGTTCGTGCATGCGGCGCAGCGGCTGGA
>DATIMO010000627.1:0-3494 GCA_035475215.1 Acetobacteraceae bacterium
GATGCAAGTGTTCCGCGAAGGTTGCAAGGTCTGGGGATAGCGTCGACAAGATTGCCGAACGCATGGGGTGGCGGTTAACATTCCGCATCGTTTGCAACGGGGGTGTTATGGCCGGCGCCGACCTTGCCGAATCCGGGCAGATTGGGGTGTGTCGGCGGCCAGAGCAGCCTCCCGGGTTCTGGACTGATCGCGGCTACAACTGGTTCAACGGGATCTGACGCGTGGGGCAGACCGGACGGGACGGTATTGCGGCGATCGCGGTGATGGCGAAGGCGCCGCAGGCGGGTCGCACGAAGACGCGGCTGGTGCCGCCGCTGGATGCACCCGGTGCGGCGGCGCTGGGTGCCGCATTCCTGCGCGACACGACGGAGAATATCGCGCTGGTCGCACGGGACATGCAGGTGGCTGGCGGAATCGCTTATGCGCCCGCCGAGACGCAGGCACTGTTCGACGGCATGCTGGCGCCCGGGACGTTTTTGCTGCTGGCGGACGGCAGTCCGGCCATGTCGCCACAGGTCCAGGGATTGGGACGATCGCTGTTTCATGCGGTGAGTTCATTGCTTCTGGAGGGATATGGCGCTGCGGTTCTGCTCAATGCCGACAGCCCGAACCTGCCCACCGAGTATCTGCGCCGTGCGGTGGCAGCGCTGGCGACCGGGGGCGATCGGCTCGTGCTCGGGCCGGCGGAAGACGGGGGGTATTACCTGGTCGGCATGACCGCGCCGCATGCGGCCTTGTTCGAGGATATTGCATGGAGCACCGATCAGGTCGCGGCACAGACTCGCGCCCGTGCCGGGGTGCTCGGCCTGGACGTGATCGAGCTGCCGGCGTGGTACGATGTGGACGATCGGGTTTCGCTGGATCGGTTCATCGAGGAACTTCGGGCGCCGCTTCCTGGGGCGTATGCGGCGCCGGCGACGGCGGCGTGTCTGGCGCGAATGAATTTGGTGTCTGGGATCGTGGTGCGGTGAGGGCAGCGCCGGTGGATGCGGGTGTACGCGCACCCGCGGCGCTGCGCGCCGCGCCCCCCGGAACTGTGCCCGAGGGCAAGCTCTCTCCCGTATGCGGAAGAGGTGAAGACCGCACTGCCACGCTGTATTTGTCGGTCATCGGTGTTGGTCTGATTGCGCTTACCGTGGCCGGGTTGTTGTTGCACCGGCGGGGCGCGATCACGCTGCCATCACTGCCGGTCACCTGGCTGTTCGTCGGACTGATGGCCGCGGCGGCGGTCATCTACTTCGTTGCAGTTGCACTGATCTTGCGGCGCCCGATGCCGGGGGCCGCGGTCTGGGTCGTGCTGGGTGTGGCGGTGGTGCTGCGGGCCGTGGTGTTGCCGACGCCGCCGTTCCTGTCCAGCGATGTGTTCCGCTACGTGTGGGACGGCAAGGTGCAGAATGCCGGCGTCAATCCGTACAGCTATGTGCCGGACGATCCTGCGCTGATACCGCTGCGCGACGCGGCGATCTATCCGCATATCAACCGCGCTGATTACGCGCGCACCATTTATCCGCCGATGGCGCAGCTTGTGTTTCGTGCTGTCACCGCGATCGGCCCGACCGTTCTGGCGATGAAGAGTGCCGCGGTCGGGTTCGAGCTGCTGGCGATGGGGGCGGTCGTCGCGCTGCTGGCCGCTGCGGGCCTGCCGCGGGAACGGGTGCTGATCTATGCCTGGAACCCGCTCGCGGTATGGGCTTTTGCCGGCAACGGTCATGTCGATGCGATCGCCGTCGGGCTGATCGGCGTGGCACTGCTGGCATGGTTTCGGCGGAGCGACACCGTCGTCGGTGCGGTACTGGGGGCGGCGATCCTGGTGAAGTTCCTGCCGGTGGCGATAGCGCCGGCGCTATGGCGCCGGTGGGACTGGCGCATGCCGGTCACCTGCCTTGCCCTGATGCTGGCGCTGTACGCGGTCTATATCGATGCCGGCCGATACGTGCTGGGGTTCTTGCCCGGATACGCGGCGGAGGAGGGCCTCGGCCGTGGCGCAGGGTTTTGGCTGCTGGCAGGCGTTGGCGACGTGCTGCCGCTGCCGTCCGTGGCACCGACAGCCTATCTGGTGGTTGCGTCCTGCGTGTTCGTTGCCGCCGCCGTGTGGGTGGCGTTCCGTTCGCAACCGATTGGCGACCCGCGCGACGATGCAGTGCGGATGGCCGGCAATGCGGCGGGTCTTGCCGCGATCGTCATGGTCGTGCTGAGCCCGCATTACTCGTGGTACTATGCGTGGCTGGCGCTGCCCTGTTGCATCTGTCCACTGCGCAGCGTGATCTATCTATCGGCGGCAGGGCTGCTGTTATACGTTAATCCGCTGAACGAGCATTTCCTGTGGCCGTGCCTGCTGTTCGTACCGGCGATTGCGCTCGCGGTGCGGGATCGCCGGATCCTGAGGAGCATCTGATGTCGGCTTCGAGCCTGAAGGACCCGCGGCGCTATTTCGAAGCGATTCCGGAAAACCGTGCCGATGTCGCCGAGGCACCGCCGGTCTGTCTGTATCTGGAAGTCACGAACCGCTGCAACCTGTTGTGCGAGACGTGCCCACGCACGTTCGAAACGCTCGAGCCGCCTGCCGACATGAGCTGGGAGCTGTTCACCCGGATTGTCGATCAGGTGCCCGGGCTGGCGCGTGCGGTGCTGCACGGGGTCGGCGAGCCGATGATGGTGCGCGATCTGCCTCGCATGGTCCGTTACCTGAAGGCCCACGGTGTGTATGTGCTGTTCAACACCAACGGCACACTGATGAACCCGAAGAAATTCGGTTGGCTGGTGGAGTCCGGGTTGGATGAGCTTCGCGTGTCGCTGGATGCCGCCGATGCGGCCACCTACCGGCAGGTGCGCGGGAAGGACTTCTTTCATCGCATCGTGCGTGACGTGGGGAAGTTCACGGCGTTTCAACGCGAGCACGGTTTTGCGCGCCCGCGCGTATCGCTGTGGTTGACCGGCCTGAAGGAGACGGTGCAGCAACTGCCGGACTTTGTGCGATTGGCCGCGTCCATCGGTGTGCGTGAGGTGCATCTGCAACGACTGGTGTTCGATGACCAGGGCTACGGCATGGCTCGGCTGGACTCGTCGTTGTTCGAACGCACCCGCGCCGAGGAACAGGCGGCGATCGACGCGGCGGTGGCGATCGGCGGCGAACTTGGTGTCACGCTGGACGCGTCGGGCGCCACCGAGCCGGGGCTGAGCCTGAAGCGGGAGCGGCAGGAGACGCCCTGGTCCACCTGCCGCCGGCCGTGGTCGCTGATGTATTTCACCGCACATGGGCGCGCACTGCCGTGCTGTATCGCGCCGTTCTCGGCGCGCGGTTACGACAGCTACACGCTTGGCGACGCCACCCAGCAGGCGCTGCGGGAGATCTGGAACGGTCCGGCGTATCGGGATTTTCGTACCGCTCTGCTGAGTGATGTGCCGCCCAGGCCCTGCCAGGGATGCGGGCTGCGCTGGAGCCTTTGAGTGGCCGCAGCACGCGTTGTGGCCGTAATCCCGGTGCTGAACGAGGC
>DATIMO010000628.1:0-2159 GCA_035475215.1 Acetobacteraceae bacterium
CCAATCGCAGACGGCAAAAAACCCAGCACTTAATCCCCCACCGACGACGCGGCACGACAACTATGTAGGCCCAAGTAGGATTGCAAATCCGAGCCGCGTCTTCTCTATCCCGGCCCCTCGCGTCAACCCTCTACATCGCACGCTCCTGAAAAACCTGGTCTTGCTGGCCCTGCAGCGGGCCACTTTGGCCTGCTGATCATGTCCCCCGGAGGCAGCCTTCTCTACGAGCTCATGCGGGCATACCCATGGGCGGCCACGCCGGCTCAGGATGGGGTATGGGCAGGAGCTGGAGGGTGCTTCCTCATGCGCGGCGTCTGATCCCGCAAGGAGCGATGCGGCGGCCAAAGAATTTCAGCGCACTCACCCCAGCCCCGTCCCCGGAGGGACCTCTTCGGCCGCGTTTATCGCGCGGTCGATCCTATGCGGACGGCTAGGCTGCGGCGTGCAGCCGATAATCCTCGCCCGTCGTCCACATCTTGTGCAGCACCACCGCCAGCTTGCGCGCCAACGCGACCTTGGCCTTGCCGAGGCCGCGGCGTTTGGCCACGCGGACGGCCCATGATTTCAGGGCGCACCAGCCGCGGCTGTGATGGATCAGTACGTTGGCTGCCTGATACAGCGCCCGTCGCACCCCGGCATCACCGGCTCGGCTGATCCCGCCAGACCAATCCATCTCGCCGGACTGGAACCGCCGCGGCGTCAGGCCGAAATGCGCGCCAACCGTTCGAGAGTCGCCGAACCGCGCCGGGTCGTCCACGCCGGCCGCAAAGGTCAGCGCAACCAACGGGCCGACACCCGGCACCGTCATCAGCCGCTTGCAGGCGGCATTGGCCTTGGCTCGCGCGGCGATCTGCTTGTCCACCCCGGCAACCTGGTCATCGAGGTATGCCGCCACGGCAACGAGCGGCCGCAACAGCGATGCCAAGGCGGCCTCGTCGAGCGATTGCTCGACCAGCGCCTGGAATGCCGGGCTGGTCAGCTTCGGTGGTTTCAGCCCCTCGATCTGCAGGATGGACCAGATCATGTTGCGGGTGTCGAGCGATTGACGGCGCAGCTGCTCGCGCACTGTCAACAGCGCCCGGTCCCGCTGTGCCGCCACCGACTTCACCCACACTGCGCGGAACTTGTTGACACGCATCCACGGCAATGCCGCGCATCGTTCTTGTCCGTCTTGTTGCGGAACCCCGTCTTGAGCGCTGCCGCGGCATGGGTCGCGTCGATGACAATCACCGGCAACTTGGCTTCACGCAGTTCCCGCGCGATCCATGCTGAGTTGATGCCTGCCTCGAGACCAATACGTTCCACCCCGTTCCCCGATGCCCTGATCACCGCTGCGATCGCCTCCGGCGTGCTGGCCGCCAGGAGCTCCGCCAAGGTGGTGAAGGGATAGGGGATCAGGCGGGCACCAAGGGCGCCGGAGTCCTCGTCCTGCCAGTGACGATGAAACCGCCGCCGATCGTGGAATAAGCCTTCGAGAAGGTCGCATGCGGACCGATGCCAGACAGCGCAGCGCGTTTGGGTTGCGGGGCAGTCTTTCGTGCAGGAAATGATATCGGCCGCGGGATCGAAGGCGACCATTTGTCGGTCCGGCAGCCGCATCCGTTTCATGGCGCCAACCCGCTATAGGAGCGCGGGGACCTGGTCGGCGTCCACGCCGTCGGGCCGCTCGCCCAACCGGCGGAACACCACGGCGGAGTCCGTCGCATGGTCCGTGCCGGTGCGGGCCGGCAAGCCATGCAGCTCCACCCGGAGCCGAGTCATGGCAAAGCCGGCCGGGAGCTTGGAGACGAACCACGCCGTCGAGATCATCGGGACCACGGTGTGCGAGCTGGACGGGCCGATCCCGACGCGGAACAGGTCGAGCAACCCGGTCCAGGGCAGCTTGTCGCTCGTCATTCGATGCTCACACGTCATCGATGCGCACAAGCTCAGGGTAGTCGTTGCACGCGGAGAGTGAACACCTCTGCGCTGTCAGCCATTCCCGGTCGATCGCAAGCCCTTCATTGCATCTGCTGATTGTGCCCGATTGCCGCAGCCTCCGAAGGCGGACGCCGGCGGGCAGGTCAACCAGGTTTTCCATCCGCGCAGGGCCGGCGACCTGCGATTGGGCGAGACGGAGGCCGCTTCCTTTCTGCCGGACCGTTCCAGGGCTGCAGGCT
>DATIMO010000629.1:0-5342 GCA_035475215.1 Acetobacteraceae bacterium
TATTTCGGGTCGCCATAGGCGGCCGACATATAGTCGTCCTGGTTCATGGCTTGGGCCACGGCCTGCCGGGCCTTGACGTTGTTGAATGGCGGCCAGAGCGAGTTGAACCGCAACACCGCATAGGATTCCAGCGGCCATACCTCGCCGATGACGATGTTGTGGTCCTTTTCGACTGTGGGCAGCAGATCGAGCGGCGGGGCGTCCAGCATGTCCACCTCGCCGTTCTGAAGCGCGGCGAAGGCGGTGGCCGGATCACGAATGATTATCCACTCGACACGATCGACCTTGACCACCTTGCCGCCGGCAAAACCGCTAGCGGGCTCCGACCTCGGCACATAATCCTCGAACTTTTCGTACACCAGTTTCGCGCCGGGAACGTATTCGACGTCGACGAAGCGGAACGGGCCGGAGCCGATGCGCTCTCGCACCGGCTTGTACGGGTCCGTCATGGCGTCCTTTTCCCGCATGATCGCACCAACGACGCCGTTGCTGCCGCCCAACAGGAATTCCGTGAACCCGTAGGGCTGCTTCAGGCGCAGCGCGAAGCGGCGGTCGTCGATCCGGTCATAGCCGGCGATCAGGTTGGCCAGGATCTGGTTCTGCGTGTCGCGCACGAACATGCGCTTGAGCGACGGGATCACGTCGCGGGTGGTGACGTCGCTGCCGTCGTGGAATTTCAGTCCAGGGCGCAGGGTGAATGTATAGACCAGCTTGTCATCCGACAGCTTCCAGTCATCGACCATTTGCGGCTGCACGTTCATCTTGTCGTCCCAGCCGAACAACTGGTCGTATACCATGGCGCCGTGCATGGTGACGTTGTTCACCTGGGCAAATACCGGATCGAAGGACTGCGGCTCTGCCTGCGGGACGACGCGAAGCACGTTTTGAGCGCGCGCGGCGGCGAAGCCGCGGACGGTGTGTGCAAGTGACGCGGCCGGGACTCCGGCCAAAACTGCCCGGCGACTGACCATGCGATCCTCCCCTTCCGTTTGCGAGGAGCCTATCACCGACCCGCGGGATCACGAAAACGACCGACTGTTTCGCGGCCAGCCATCAGCGAAATGCCGCCATACGATAGTGTGGCGAAATAATTCTCGATTTTTGGAATGCTTTATGATTGGTTAACACCGTCCGAATGCCCAAGGGAGACGCGCCGTGCAGTACCTCACATCAGCTCAGGTCATCCGCTTTCCCGCAGCGCGGACGCGGGTCCCCGAACGTGATCGTATGCAGGTCGCGTTCGACGATCTTGCCGACGCATTGGTCGCGCATCGGTCAGCAGTTACTGCCTGGCGCTTTGCGTTGGGTGAGCTGGATGCAAAGCTGAACGGGCTCGGGCGTTCCATGCTCCAGTACCGGGCCCAGCTCGAGACGCTGAACCAAGGTGTCGGCCGGCTGCAGCGTGAAGCCCAGCAGCTTGAAAGCTGGGTCGATTCGCTGGAGGAGTTTGCCTGACTGGCGGAAAGCGCTTCGCTTTTCCGCCCTACCTCAAGTTACCCGAAGGTACCTCAAGGTATGCCAGGCAATTGCGGTTTAACCGGGTTGCTCGGCGGTGAAGAATTTCTGCCCCTCGGCGAAGTGGTTCGGGCTCATGAACATGCCCAAGATCAGTGCGCCGTTTGGGGCGTGGGCCACGTGCGTGTTGCCGGCGGGGCGCCAGACGAAATTGCCGGCCGTGCAGGCCCCTTCGTCATCCTCGAGGCTGCCTTCCAGCACGTAGGTCATTTCCACGCCGGTGTGTTCGTGCAACGGCACGATCGCGCCAGGCGCCAGCCGGAACAGCAGCGTGGCCAGGCCGGTGGCCGGATCGGAATACAGCACCTTGTGCTCGATCCCGGGGAATTTCGACCGTTCCCAGGCCATTCCGACAACATCGACGTAGCAGGATGGCGGGGAGGCAGCATCGGCGAGCAGACGCCGCCGCGGGGCGGCAACGGTGGTCGGAGCGACATCGTCGGGCATGGATCGATCCTCCGTCGGTTGGTTTCCGGATAATCGGTCAGCCGCGGACGGCGATCAAGCGGGCCCTCAGGGCATTGCCGGGCGCACGGTGACACCCTGGGCGCGCAACTGGTCGAGCACGGTCTTGGCGCCCGCGTTGCCGGCTTCGGCCAGCTTCGCGGTTTCGCCGGCAAGCAACTGAAACTTCTCGCGCACCTTGTCGGCTTGCTCCAGGCTGACCGCCTGAGTGGCGCGGATCGCGTTCAGATTGCCGTGCTCCCGCACCAGTCGCTCGGTCTGGAACGCGGTGATCAGGAAGAATGCGGCGACGATCAGCGCGACCGGGATTTCGAGTCGGATCGAGTCGGGCATGTCTCAGGGCTTCGTAGCTGGCGCAGGCGCGGCGGGCGGTGGAGCGGTCGGTGCGGTTACCCCGGCGCGCTTCAACAGGTCCTGGATCTGCGGGTCATTGCCGGCCTGCGCTTGCAGGGCGCGGGCCAGCACGTTGCTTACTGCCTCGAGCTGCGCGGCCTGAGCGATCTGCTGCTGGTGCTGGCTCACCTCGGCCTGGGCGTTCTGGTCCAGAACTGCCAGCACGATGTTCACCACGACCAGGATCAGGCTGACTCCGGCCAACATCGTGGCCCATTGGATCAGCCGGTGGCCGGGCGGGGCGGCCGTGGGCTGGCTCATCATGCGAGGATGCTCCGGGTGGCTGGGACCGCGCACGCATACCGGCATCCCGGTCCGCATGCAATTCGGTACCGAATCCCAAGACTCCCAGCGGCTTCCAGGCTATGCTTGCGCTTGCGCACGAAGAGGGGTGCCCACGAGTGATGATTGCCGCTGCCCGGTCCGAGGGCCGATCCGGTTCCCGATCCGATTCGCGTCCCGTGGCCCGATCCACTGGGCGATCCGAGTCCCGAATGGCCACGTCGGCTCGCGGGCGCGATTTCGCGTCTCCGGCAATTCGCAGCCTGATGCAGCGTCGGGCCGCGGAGCTCGGCGGACTGGGGCTGGGCCTGCTGGGCTTGGCGCTGCTGGTGGCGCTGGTCAGCTACAACCCGTCCGACCCGAGCCTGAACACGGCAACTGCCCAGCGGACCACGAACATCGCCGGGCCTGCGGGTGCGGTGGTATCCGACATGTTGCTGCAGGGCTTCGGCGTAGCCGGTGCGCTGCCTGGCGTTGTGATGCTCGCCTGGGCGTGGCGAATCGCCTCGCGTCGGGGATTGGGCAGCATGGCGGCACGACTGGCCGCGACCGCTGCGGCCATGCCGGTGCTGGCTGCGGCGCTGGAAGCCGTGCCGCAGCTGCGGTCCGTTCCGTGGCCGACGGTGGCGGGACCGGGCGGAGCGATCGGGCGGTTGCTGGCGCCGGTGGTGCTGGAACCGGGCCGGGGCTTGTTCGGCCCCTTGGGCGTGGTGCTGGTCTGGGGTCTTGGCGCCGGTTTCGCCGTGACGCTGGCGTTGCTGGCGCTGGGGCTGTCCGGCAGCGAGTGGCGGGCGTGCTGGCGGTTCATCAGTCGGGTGGCGCGGTTCTCGGTGTCGACCGGCTGGAGTGCGGCGTCGCTGGTCAGGCGCATGGGGGCGGCTGGTGCCGGTCTGGTCCGACTGTTCAGGTGGCGGGAACCGGACACCGATGCGGCGGCGGCGGGAGCGGTTGTGGCGGAGCCGCGAGTTGCTCCGGTTGCGGCGGTGGCGCCGACGATCCATCAGCCGCGCGGGGTGCCGGTGCGCAAGCCGAAGCAGGAGAGCCTGCCGCTGGCGGAACCCGGCTGGCGCTTCCCGTCGCTGGCGTTGCTGAAGCCGGCGCCGGCGCGGGCGGCGAGCGGGCCGAGCACCGAGGCGCTGGAGGCGAATGCACGGCTGCTGGAAACGGTGCTGTCGGATTACGGCGTGCAGGGCAGCATCGTGGAGATCCGGCCCGGGCCGGTGGTGACGCTGTATGAGCTGGAGCCAGCACCTGGGATTCGCAGCGCCCGGGTGATCGGGCTGGCGGACGACGTGGCGCGGAGCCTTTCGGTAACGGCGGTGCGGATCGCGACGGTGCCGGGGCGCAACGTGATCGGGATCGAGGTGCCGAACGCGCGGCGGGAGACGGTCTTCCTGTCGGAGATCCTGGCGTCGGATGACGTGCAGCGGCATCCGGGGCGGCTTGCGCTGGCGTTGGGGAAGGAGATCAGCGGGGCGCCGGTGGTGGCCGATTTGCAACGCATGCCGCATCTGATGATTGCGGGCACGACTGGGTCCGGCAAGTCGGTCGGCGTGAACGCGATGATCCTGAGTCTGCTGTATCGCCTGTCGCCGGACCAGTGCCGGCTGATCCTGATCGACCCGAAGATGCTCGAACTGTCGATGTATGAGGGGATTCCGCATCTGATGGCTCCGGTGGTGACCGAGCCGGCCAAGGCAGTGACAGCGCTGAAATGGACGGTGCGGGAGATGGAGCGGCGTTACCGGGCGATGAGTCAGCTCGGGGTGCGGAATATCGGGGGATACAACGACCGGGTGACGGAGGCTCGGGGCAAAGGGGAGGTGGTGACGCGGCGGGTGCAGACCGGGTTCGACCCGGACACCGGTCGGCCGACCTTCGAGGAGCAGCCGCTGACGCTGGAATCGTTGCCGTTCATTGTCGTGGTGGTGGACGAGATGGCCGACCTGATGATGGTGGCGGGCAAGGAGATCGAGGCGGCGGTGCAGCGTTTGGCTCAGATGGCGCGGGCGGCGGGGATCCACGTGATCATGGCGACTCAGCGGCCCTCGGTGGATGTGATCACCGGCACGATCAAGGCCAATTTCCCGACGCGGATCAGCTTCCAGGTGATCAGCAAGTTCGATTCGCGGACGATCCTGGGCGAGCAGGGGGCTGAGCAGCTTCTGGGCCAGGGGGACATGCTTTACATGGCCGGTGGCGGGCGGATCACGCGGGTGCACGGGCCGTTCGTGACCGATGAGGAAGTGGAGAAAGTAGTGGAGTTCCTGCGTGAGCAGGGCGAGCCGGCCTATGTGGAATCCGTGACCGAGCCCGAGGATGAGGATGGCGGGGTGATGATGCCTGGGCTTCTTGGCGCGGATGCGGGCGAGCGCGGCTTGTATGAGCAGGCAGTGGCAGTGGTGGCTCGGGAGGGGAAGGCTTCCACGTCGTTCATCCAGCGGCATCTGAATTTGGGGTACAACCGGGCGGCCAAGCTGATCGAGCAGATGGAGAAGGAAGGCGTGGTGGGGCCGGCGAACCATGTCGGCAAACGGGAAGTGCTGATCCGGCAGACGGTGGATGATTGAGAGGTGGTGCCGGTCGACGGTCGGCCCGATCGTACGACGGGGCGTTTTTGGGAGCCTGTCGGTAATTTTGTGTGCGAGGCATAACCGACGCCAAGGAGGCGTATTATGCCGAGCCGA
>DATIMO010000630.1:0-8734 GCA_035475215.1 Acetobacteraceae bacterium
CGCTGGCAAAAGGCCAGGAGCGGCCGAAGGATTTTCCGGCCCATATCGCCGAGACCAAGGAACCGGCGTCGCTGGTGGTCGTCGCTGACAGCGATATGCTGGCTGACCGGTTCTGGATCAGCCAGCAGGACTTCTTCGGCCAGAAGACAACGGTGCCATTCAGCGACAATGGCCCATTCGTTGCCAACGTGATCGACACGCTGGCGGGCGGCGACGCGCTGCTGGGTCTGCGCGCACGTGGCACGTCGGTGCGTCCTTTCACGGTGGTCGATCGCATGCAGGCGGACGCCGAGGCGAAATTCCGCAAGACCGAGCAGGCGTTGCAGGCGCATCTGGACGAGTTGCAAAAGAAGCTCACCACGCTGCGCACCGGGTCTGAAACCGGCACCGCGGAAGGCGTGGCGCCGGTGATCACGCCGGCACAGCGCAGCGCGATCCAGACGGCGAATCAGGACATAATCGAAACCCGAAGCAAGCTGCGGGCGGTCCAGTTCGAGCTGAACCGTGACATCGCGCATCTGAAAACACAGCTTGTCGTGCTGGATATCGTGCTGGTTCCAGCCCTGCTGACCATTGCCGCCATCATCATGGGGCTGGTGCGTCGGCGCCGGCGCACCAAGCCGCGCGAAGACGATTATACCAGCGATCACGTGGCATCGCATGCCGGAGCACGGGCATGAGGACGCGCACCGGTGCTGCGCTGCTGCTGATCGGCGCGATCGTGCTGGGCGGGGGATGGTATTTCGGCCCCGGTCAGCTACCCGGTTCGGCGCAGACGGTCGCGTCCGGCCATCTGATGTTCCCGAACCTCGCGGCGCGATTGCGGGACGCCGCCAGCGTGCAGGTGCTGCACCAGGGCAAGACTCTGGACATCCGACGATACGGCGACAACTGGGGTCTGGCGGACCGTGGCGGCTATCCCGTGCAGGCGGAAAAGCTGCGGGCGATGCTGACCGCATTGACGGAACTGCGTCTGGTCGAACCGCGCACCACCCAGACGTCTGCCTACGCGCGGCTAGGGGTGCAGGACCCGAATGCGCCGGATTCCACTGCAAACTTGCTGCGGGTGCTTGATCCCACCGGGAAGCCGATCGCGGAGCTGATCGTCGGGCATCGCCGCGTGCTGACAGCCGGCAATGTGCCGGATGAGGTGTTCGTGCGCCGCCCTGAGGACGCACAGTCTTGGCTCGCCGAGGGCAGCCTGACGGTCGATGCCGACCCGCAGCTCTGGCTGCAACGCGATATCATGAACATCGATCATGGTCGCATCACGCGCGTTTCGGTGCAGCGAGATGGAACGACGCTGGTCTTCGATGGCAAGAACGGCAAACTGGCGATGACCGCGCCGGCGGATCATGCGAAACTGGACGACTACAAGCTTGAAGAGCTGGCGCGCGGGCTTGAACAACTGATCTGCGAGGACGTGGAACCAGGCGGCGTGCCCAGCAGCGGAGAAATCGGCCAGTCGGTGTTCACCGTGGGCGACGGAATGGCGGTAACAACCCGGCTGTATCAAGACGGCAAGAACGTGCTGGCGCGTTTCGACGTGACAGGGGACGACACGCTGGAAAAGCGCATATCGAAATGGACATACCGGATCAGCACCTGGAAGGAAACGACACTGGTCCCACGCCTATCCGACCTGGAAGCGAAGCCGGACGACAAGCCCGCATCCAGCGTGACGCAGTGAGCGATCGCGAATATCCGCCACGCCCCATTGTCGGGATTGGGGTTGTCGTGTTGAAAGGCGACGCAGTCCTGCTGGTGCGCCGTGCCAAGCCGCCCAGTTTCGGAAGCTGGACGCTGCCGGGCGGGGCGCAGGAAATCGGCGAGACCATGGAGCAGGCGGCGCGGCGAGAACTTGCGGAGGAAACCGGCATTGCCGTCGGTCCGCTGCAGCTTGCCGCTGCGGTCGATAATATCCGACGCGATGAAACCGGACATATCCAATTTCACTATACGATCATCGACTATGCCGCTGTCTGGGCATCCGGCGATGCGGTGGCGGGGTCCGATGTATCAGAGGCGATCTGGGCACCGCTGGATTGTCTGGAAGCATATTCCCTGTGGAGCGAGGCTTATCGGGTCATTGCGGTCGCTCGCCGGCTGCTGCGCTGACCGGCAGGCTGCGTCCGATGAAACCTGTAGAACTGGACTGTATCGCTTCGCCTGTACTGCAATTGTTGGAGCCCACGACCATCGACGTGCCAGCCTGTCTGGTACACACCAATCTTCCAGAATTCGATTGGCCTTTCAGCCGGCATCTTCTCGAGAAAGTCTATCAGCCGCGGATCTGCAGCTTGTCCGCGGTGCAGCTTTGGCGTTTTCCGGCTTCCACCAGCGTCGTTGTTCCAACCGGCGAAGACCTGATTCCGATCTCCGACGGGCTGATACCCACGGAGCAGATCAATCCAGGCTGGGACAAGACCAGACTTGACGATGCGGTTGCCGGCTGCGCATCTGAGATCCACATAGCGCGCTCGGTCGTGATGATCGGCCGCTACGGACTGCGAACCTGGGGGCACTGGCTGGGGGAGTTGCTTCCCAAGATGGTGTGCCTCGATGCTGTCAGCCCGGGTCAGTACAGCTTCGCTCTACCGATCGATGTCCTACGCGACCCGCACCTTCGCAACGCGCTGGAGTCGTTGCAGTTCTATGGAATCGGAACCGATCGCCTGGTGCCACTCGAAACCGGCCGGCGTTATCGGTTCCAGGAGCTCCTTGCAGTTTCCTCGGTCTGGTCAGATCGAATGATACATCCCGGTGCCGTCGAGGCGATGCGTCGCGTCGTTCCGGCCCGGCCGTATGGCGACAGGATCGCCATACTGCGCCGTGAATCCGAAACCCGCCGGGTTGCCAATCTCGATGCGCTACAGCCGTTGCTGCGTGTTGCGGGATACCGCATTGTTGACATTGGAAACTTGTCATTTCGTGCCCAGGTTTCGATTTTCCAGCAGGCAGCCGCTATCGTTTCGGTGCTTGGGTCTGGTCTGACCGGTCTGATGTATACGCCCCCAGGCGTGAAGATCGCGACACTGTGCCCAATCGGATGGGCCGACGATTTTTTCTTTGCGCTGATGCAGAACCGATCCGCGCGGCTGGCGGAAATTCGTGGACCGAGCGCGAACGACGACCCGCGCGGTGTTGCGGTATCCAGCTTTTCGATCAGCCCCGCCGCGCTGGAACGCGGATTGCGTGCCCTCGGGCTGGTCGCCTGATCGGGCTGTGGTCAGTGCAGTTCGTTGCAGAACAACTGGATTCTTCGACATGCTTCCCGCAGAAGTTCGGTGTCCGCGGCGTAGCTGAGCCGAAAATGTCCCGGCGCCAGGAAGGCACCGCCATGCACCGTGGCGACGCCCGCTTCCTGCAGCAGTGCCATAACGAAGGTTTCGTCGTCTTCAATCCGGACACCCGCTGACGTGACCTTCCCGATGCAGCCGCGGACCGAGGGGAACACGTAGAATGCGCCCTGCGGCCGATGGCACGTCAGGCCGGGCGCGGTGTTCAGCATGTCCACCACCATGTCGCGGCGTTGGCGATACGTGGCCACCATTTCCCGGATGAAGTCCTGTGGACCGGTCAGCGCCGCCAGCGCCGCAGCCTGGGTAACGGATGAAGGGCTGGATGTGGACTGGCCCTGCAACTTGTCCATGGCGCGGATCAGTGCGATCGGCGCACCGGCAAACCCCATCCTCCACCCGGTCATCGCGTACGATTTGCTGCACCCGTTCATCGTGATCGTGCGGGATTTCAGCCGCGGCTCCGTCTGCGCGACGGTTGCGGGTCGAACGCCGTCATAGGCGAGCTTTTCGTAGATGTCGTCGGTGAACACCCACACGTCGGGGTGGCGCAGCAGAACATTGCAGAGCGGACGCAGATCGTCGGCTGTGTACACCGCACCGGTCGGATTGCACGGGTTGTTCAGGATGAACCATCTGGTTCGCGGCGTGATTGCCGCATCCAGATCCTCGGCGCGCAGGCGGAACCCATTGTTCTCCGCGCAGGAGACCAGCACCGGCTTGCCTTCGGCCAACGCGGCGATATCCGGGTAGCTGACCCAAGTCGGCGTCGGGATCACCACCTCATCGCCAGGATCAAGTGTGACGAGCATCGCATTGAAGATCACTTGCTTGCCGCCGGTGGAGACGATGATTTCCTCGGGCGCATATTCGATACCGGAATCGCGAAGAAACTTCGCAGCAACGGCCTGGCGGAGCGCTGGCGTGCCCGCAACATCAGTGTATTTGGTTTCACCGGCCTCAATCGCGCGGACCGCCGCATCGCAGATGTGACGCGGCGTGGGGAAATCCGGCTCACCGGACGAAACCGCCAGCACATCGCGCCCGGCCCGCTTCATCGCCGCAGCGCGCTGGCGCATAGCGATCGTCTGGCTGGGACTGATGCGGTCCAACCGATCCGCGATGATACCGGTCATCAGACGATCGGCGTGGCGGGCGGTCCGCCCTTTTGGGCAATCAGGAACCGCATCCGATCGAGGTCGGCGGTACCGAACGCATCCTCCACGTCGCGGACCGGCCGTTGCGCTTCATCCCAGGTGAGTGCGCGTTCCATTGCCCGTCGCCTTACTGCAGATTGCACGGTAGGGTGTTCCAGCCGCGCTGGAAACGCCACAGCAAGGCTACCCCGATCGTGCGCGCTCCGCATCGAGCGCCCCGCGCCCGATCATCGCCAACGCCAGATCGTCCTGCGGCGGCTGAAACAGCCCACCGCGCGCATCGCGGAAATACCGCTCCAGCGGCAGATCGCGGGTCATGCTGAAGCCGCCGGCGACGCGCAGTGCGGTCTCGGTCACCGCACAGGCGGCATTGGTGCAGAGATATTTTGCCGTCGCGATCGCCGGACCCAATACGGGTGCGGGCGCCGATCGCGCAACCCAGGCGCGCGCAGTGTCATGCAGAACAGTTCGCGCAGCGTGCAACCTCACCTGCATGTCACCGATCCATTGCTGAACATGCGGCGCGCTGGCAATCGGCTTGCCCAGCGCCGGCGGCACACGGTTGTTCGCGTAATGGCTTGCGGCATCCAGCGCCGCCTGCCCGATTCCCAGGTACACTGCCGCCAATGGCAAAGCCCAGCCGCTGGTGCCCGGCTTCTTGCGTTCACCGCCGACCTTCACGCGCTCAACAATCCGATGGTCCGGCACGAACACCCGATCGTAGTTCAACGCGTAATTGCCGCAACCGCGCAGTCCCAACGCCCCGCTCCAGGTATCCTCGATCGTCAGGCCCGATGAGCCGCCTTCAACAATGGCACTGACCAACTCGCCGTCAGGCGCCGCCTCGCTTGGCGGCAGGACAACGGCGGTAGCAAGGAAGCGCAGCACCGGTGCGCCGGTCACGAAAATCTTGCGCCCGCTGATCAGCCAGCCACCGTCAGTACGCTCACCGCGCATGCCCGGCAGTCCGCCACGCGAGATGCTGCCCAGCTCGGCCTCGGTGACGCAGTTGTTCACCGTGCCCCCCTCACGCGCCAGCGTGGTGCAAATTTCGCCGAACACGTCCTGGGGCCATGCCTTCGCATCCTGCACGCGTCCCAACAGTGACAACATCATGCCCGTTACCAGCGCGGTGGAGGCATCCCCACGCGCCAGGATTTCCTGTGCCAGCACCATGTCGAACACGTCGGCACCGCCGCCCCCGAATTCGCGTGGCAGCGCCAATCGGAGATAACCTGCTTCATGCAGATCGCGATAGTTTTCGAGCGGGAAGATCGATTCCAGGTCGTTCTTCGCGGCGCGGGTGCTGAAGCTGTCGGCCAACCGGCCGGCCAGTGCCATCGTGTCCTGCTGGCCGGCAGTAAAAACATGCAATCCAGGCATATGCATCGTCAGTGAAGCCTCTGTCGTTCGCCGCCCAGATAGGCGTCGCGGATTCGCGGGTCGCGCAGCAATGCGGAAGCCGGGCCGGACAGCATGATCCGGCCAGCCTGCAGGACATAGCCGAAATCCGCGATCTGCAAAGCCAGGCTGGCGTTCTGCTCCACCATGAAGATCGTGGTTCCATCGGCGTTCACCGTGCGAATCAGGTCCAGGACACGATCCACATACAGCGGCGACAGCCCCATTGTCGGTTCGTCCATGCAGATCAGCCGGGGTCGTCCCATCAGCGCCCGCGCCATCGCCACCATCTGCTGCTCTCCGCCCGATAATGTGCCAGCCTGCTGGTCCAAACGCTGGCGCACGCGGGGGAACAGGTCCAGCACGCGGTCCAGGTCCCGCGCCACGCCCGTGCGGTCACTGCGCGTGTAGGCACCCATCAGCAGATTTTCGCGTACCGTTATCGTCGCAAACAAGCGTCGCGCCTCCGGCACCGAGCCGATGCCGCGCCGGATCACCGACGGCGTGGAGATCCCGGTGATATCGTCGCCATCGAACCGCACCGTTCCGGCCCGTGGCCGCAACAGGCCGAGAATGATTTTCATTGTGGTCGACTTGCCGCTGGCATTGCCGCCCAGCAGACACACGATCTGGCCTGGCCCAACTGCCAGGGTCAGGCCGAAATGCACCTGCACCGGTCCGTAGAACGTGTCGATGCCGTCGAGCGAAAGCAGTGTCACGCGACGGCCTCACCGACTTCACGATGCCCGAGATAGGCTTCAATCACCGTCGGGTCGCCGCGCACGATGGCCGGCGGACCTTCGGCGATCTTCACTCCGTCATCCATGACGATCACTCGGTCCGACAGTTCCATGACCAGATCGAGCTTGTGCTCGATCAGCAGGATCGACAACCCGCGCTGCTTCAGGGACCGGATCACTTCCAGCATCTCGGCGGTCTCGGTTTCGTTCATTCCCGCGGTGGGTTCATCCAGCAACAGCAGAAGCGGGCGCAGGGCGAGGGCGCGGGCGATTTCAAGCCGACGGCGGTTGGCATAGGACAGGCTGAACGCCGGATGATCGAACCGCGGCAGCAGGCGTTCACCGAACAATGACAGTATCTCCCGCGCCTCATTGTGCAGCGCGCGTTCCTGGTGCGACACGGCGGCGGGCCGCAGCAGAGCGAGCAGCAGTTCCATGGCGGGACCGATGATCGGCGGCGCGCGACGCACCAGATTTAGCCGAGTGTGCGCGCCGACCAGAACATTGTCGCGAACGCTCAGATTGGCGAACACGCGGCCGTGCTGGAATGTGCGGGCAATACCATGCGCCGCTATCCGCTCCGGGGTCAGGCCTGAAATATCGTTGCCGACGAATCTTATGCGGCCACCATCCGGCACGTCATGCCCGGTAATCAGGTTGAACAGCGTCGTCTTTCCGGCGCCGTTCGGGCCGATGATAGACAGCAATTCACCTGGCTGAAAGCTGAACGTCACACCGTTGACCGCGGTAACGCCACCAAAGCGGCGCCGCACGCCGTCGATATGAAGGAGGGGGGCCATCAAACCGTCCCCAGAATCCCTTGCGGACGAAAGCGAATCAGCAGCAGCAGCACTACGCCGTATACCAGCATCCGGTAATCCGCGGTGAACCGGAACACCTCCGGCAACCCGATCAGCGCGACCGCCCCTAGCACCGCACCCAAAATGTTCCCCAACCCACCCAGAATCACCATCGTCAACGCCAGGATCGAGATCTGCGACGTGAACGTTTCATAGTTGATGTAGGAATACAGGTGCGCCGTTATCGCCCCGCTGATTCCTGCGGCGAACCCGCCGACGGCAAACGCCAGTCCCTTATACCGGTTCAGGCTGATGCCATACGCCCGCGCTGCCACATCATCATCGCGGATCGCCCGGAATGTGCGCCCGAGATGCGACCCCAGAAGCCGCAGTTGCAGCAGCCCCAGCAGCACCAACGCTGAAAGCGAAGCCCAATACGCCCCCTGCGGTGAATCGAGCGGGATCGAACCCAGCGACAAGGGCGGTATCGCGGTCACGCCGATCGGACCGCGGGTCAGGCTCTCCCAGTTAAGAATCACCAGACCGACGATCTCACCCACGCCCAGGGTTGCGATCGAAACATAATGTCCGCGCAGCCGGAATGCCGGAAAGATCAGTGCCGTTCCCAGCAATGCCGTGATCACGCCCGCCGCCAGAACCGCGGCCCAAACCGGCACGGCCAGATCGATTGCCAGCAGCGCCGAGGCATAGGCACCGATCGCCAGCAACCCGGCATGGCCCAGCGAAATCTGCCCAACCGTACCGGCCACTAGGGTCAAGCTGAGTGCCAGGATCGCGTACAGCCACGCGTTGGTCAGTGTTTGCAGCACGTAGGGGCCGACCGGCAACATCGGCAGCACCGCCGCCGCCGATACCAGCAACATCACCGCCCGGGGCGGCACTCGTAACGGATGGCTCGGAGCGATGAACGTGCCGGTCATCGGTTCGGGCGGCATTTGGCGTGCCGATGCGAACAACCCGTTCGGGCGCAGCACCAGGATCAGCAACAGCAACAGGAATGCAAACAGGTTTCGGTATGAAGACCCGAACAGCGCCACCCCGTAACTTTCGATCAATCCCAGCAGCAGACTGCCGAAGATCGCTCCCGGCACGCTGCCCATGCCGCCGATCACCTGCGCCACCACACCTTTCAGCGTGGCCTGGAAGCTCATCGCCGGATCTATGTGGTTATAGTACATGCCGACCAGCATGCCGGACAGGCCGCCAAGCGCCGCGGCAATGGCAAACACCGTCCGGTTCACCGCATCGGTATCCACACCCATCTGCCTCGCCGCATCGCGGTCCAGCGCGGTGGCGCGTACCGCCCAGCCCAGCTT
>DATIMO010000631.1:0-3851 GCA_035475215.1 Acetobacteraceae bacterium
GCGGCGCGGTCGTTCTCGGCGTGGTCGAAGGCTGCGGCGAGGCGGCGGACGGGTTCCACCGCACCCGCTCCTCGCCCGACGGCAAGCCGATCGTCGCCTGCATGACGCGGGCGCTGAGCGACGCGGGTCTGGCGCCCGACGCGATCGGCTATGTCAACGCGCACGGCACCGGCACGCCGGAGAACGACAAGATGGAATGGCTGGGCGTTTCGGCGGTGTTCGGCGAACGGGCTGCATCGTTGCCGATGTCTTCGAACAAGTCGATGATCGGGCACACACTGTCCGCTGCCGGTGCGATCGAGGCGGCTTTCACGGTGCTGACCCTGCGGCACGGGTTGCTGCCGCCGACCATCAATTATGATACGCCCGATCCGGCGCTGCCGGTCGATTGTGTGCCGAATCGTGCCCGCTCGGCACCGGTGGCGCATGCGTTGTCCAACTCGTTCGGTTTCGGCGGGCAGAACGTCAGCCTGGTATTTGGGGCGGTATAGCAATGAAGTGGCCGGCAAGAAACGACGTGAATGACCTGCCTCCACCGGCCATGACGTAGCTTCATGCGCGCGCTGCAACTACTGGCCGATCGGGACATCGCGCTGCGCGACATCGAGCCGCCGCCGCGGCCGACATCGGGCGAGGTCCAGCTTCGTATCCGCATGGTCGCGCTGAACCACATCGACGTCTGGGGCTATCGCGGCATGGCGTTCGCGCGGCGGCAATTCCCGCTGACCGTGGGGGCCGAGGCGGCGGCTGAGGTGGTGGCGATGGGCGACGGTGTCAACGGACTGGCGATCGGCGACTGCGTGGTTCCGTATGCGGCGATCGTCTGCGGCGCCTGCCGATTCTGCCGTTCCGGTCAGGAGAATCTCTGCGAAAGTCCCTCCGGCGTACGGGGCTTTCATATTGACGGCTTCGCCCAGGAACTGGTGAACCATCCGGCGCGACTGATCGTGAAGCTGCCCGCGGGGGTGGCGTTGGAGGATGCTGCCTGTGTGGCGGTTGCATATGCCACGGTCGAGCACATGCTGTTCGACAATGCGAAGCTGGAACCGGGAGAAACGATCCTGGTGCACGCCGGCGGATCGGGAATCGGCAGTATCGCCATCCGGATCGCACGCTCGATGGGCTGCACGGTGATCACCACGGTCGGCAGCGAAGCGAAGGCGGCAAAGGCGCGTGCCCTGGGTGCTGATCACGTCATCAACTATCGCGAGGACCGGTTCGAAGGCGTGGTCCGCAAGTTGACCGCGAAGCGTGGCGTCGACGTGGTGTTCGAGCATGTTGGCGCCGATACTTGGGCTGGCTCGCTGCTGAGCCTGCGCCGCGGCGGGCGGTTGGTGACCTGCGGCGCCACATCGGGCGCGTCCGGCAGCATCAATCTGATGCAACTGTTTCAGCAGCAATATCGCATCGTCGGGTCATTCGGCGCCCCGATCAATGCGTTACCGCGGGCACTCGGTCGCATTGCGGCCGGCGTGCGCCCGGTGATCGACAGCCTGCATGGATTGGACGAGTTTCGCGCCGGACTGGCCCGCCTGGAGGGCCGCGACGTGTTCGGCAAGATCGTCGTCGCGCTCTGAATCGTGTTCAGCGGAGTGTCCGAGCGGCTGCTGGGCGGCCTGGTGTCGCTGGCCTTGCGAGTGCTGGCGCGAACCGACCCCGATCGCGCGTCGAATCTGTGCGGCGTGGTAGCGCGCCGGCTGGGACCATTGCTTCCGGCGCATCGGATCGGCCGGGCTAATCTGCGCGCGGCATTTCCAGAAGCAACGACGCAATGGGTCGAGAAGACCCTACGCGGAGCCTGGGAAAATCTCGGCCGCGTTGCCGCTGAATATGTGCATCTGGGGCGGTTGTGGGACTACGATCCCGATCATCCGAACAACGGCCGTATCGTTACCGACGATGAGGCGTTGTTCCGGGAACTGCGCGACGACGGCAAGCCGGCGCTGTGTTTCACCGCGCATCTCGGGAATTGGGAACTGCCGGCCGTGATGGCGACGGCGCACGGGTTGGCCTCTGCAGTGGTGTACCGGATGCCGAACAATTGTGCAGTTGCGGCCGAGGTGACGCGCATCCGGGCGCCGCTGATGGGCCGGCTGATCCGCACTCGGGCGCAAGCCGCATTGGAGATGGCCGCCGCACTGCAGCGCGGAGACCATCTTGGCATGCTGGTCGATCAGCATTTCTCGCGCGGCGTTGAAGTGACGTTCTTCGGCCACCGGTGCATGGCGAACCCCAGCATTGCGCGGCTGGCCCGGCAGTTCGATTGTCCGGTAGTCGGGGTGCGCGTGATCCGGTTGCCGGAGGGACGGTTTCGGATCGCCGGGGAAGGGCCGCTGGAACTGCCGCGCGATGCGGCCGGCGTGGTGGATGTGGCGGCCGCCACGCAAATGATCACCGGCATTGTCGAAGCCTGGATCCGGGAACACCCGGAGCAGTGGTTGTGGTTTCATCGCCGGTGGCGATAAGCCGCCGATCAACTTCCTGCGAACGCAACGGTACCGTGAGATGAGCAGCGTTGTTGCCGTCATGACCATGTGATTGGAAGCCCATCCAGAAGGAGATCGGCACCATGCGTTCACTGCTGCTGTCATTCACCGCTGTTTCGCTGCTCGCGGCGGCTCCGGCTTTGGCCCAGACCAGCTATCAATCCGGCACCACCGGCGCCGGGGGGCACTACGCCGCGCCCCCAGGCCAGGGCAAGGTGGTAACCGGCCCGCCCGGCCTGCCCAGCGTGCAGCCACTGTCGCGCCGGGCCAGCAACATCAATTCCGCGGACACCCGCACCAAGATCGCGCCAGCGCTTCCGGCCGTGGACGTGGGGCCGAACGCGACACCTTCGGATTACCTGCGCGCTGCACAGAACGCTCTGGCAAGTGGTCAGACCGGCCGGGCACAGGAAGCTCTGGAGAGCGCCGAAACGCGGATTCTGAGCCGCTCGGCGCCGGCGGATGTGGCCGGGCAGCCGGATCAGAACCCGGCCGTGCGCAACATCAATTCCGCGCTGCAGGCGCTCGGCTCGCACGACGTGCAGAGCGCGATGCAACTCGTGCAGCAGACGATCCCGATGGCGGATCAGATGCAGACGGCGGCGAGCGGACCTATGGCAACACCGACGGCGACCGGCCCGATGGTCGGCAGTCCTTAGTTTCGTATCATCCCTCCCCGTCCCCTTGGCCGAGGGGAGGGGGAGTGCGGCCCGCATGAACGCTGGCCGGTCGTGGATTGGGCGTTGATTGATCGATCCTGTTGGAGCAGTCTGTGCTGCCGTGGCATTATATAGCGCATCGATGAAAGCCTCTCTGATCCTCTTTGCCCTCTCCGTTTTTTCGCTGCTAACGGTGCCTATGCGAAGCAGTTGAAGCACGATTACGATTACGATGAGGCTGGAGGCCCCCAGGCAACACAGGCGATGCACCATGATGAAGCCGGGACCGCTACTTATCGAGACCAAGTAGGGGGGAGCGGCGGGGAAAATTCAGTCTCAAGATAGGCCCGCTGCATGAAGGCAAGTCGTGGGTTGCGGTGTACGTCGGTAGGCCCCGCTGCCTCGGCGACATAGGCGGACAGGCGACGGTGCGCGGAGACGTGCTCGAACTCACCAAGGATGAAGACGGAAACGATTGCGGCCTTACGATTCATCGCAGCGCTACTGGCGCAACGATCACCGAGAGCAATTGCGTGGCCGGCTATGGCGCGTCCTGCGATTTCGACACCCGGGGTCAATCGCTTCGCCGGGTACACCCCGCCGAAAGTCATGGTTTCCCTGCCTATTGATGCCGATGTTTTGGCGTGGTTCCAGAGCGACGCCCACATCGGAGTCATGCCGCCCTCCGCTTCATTTCTTCCCGTAG
>DATIMO010000632.1:0-3148 GCA_035475215.1 Acetobacteraceae bacterium
GTGATAACCCCGTGCTGACGAAGGAAACCAAGCAGCGGAAGCATCGGCAGGCCGAGAATGGCGCTGTGATCACCCTCGATCCGGTCGAACAGATGCACGCCGAGCGATTCAAGCCGGTACGCGCCGACGCTGCCCAGCACCCGGTCGCCCTCAGCAGCCAGATAGCCATCAACGAAACTATCCGAGAACACGCGCATTGTCAGACGCGGCTGCGCGATATGGTGCCAGATACGCTGGTCACCGCGCTGGCACAGCACCGCGGTGGCGAGGACGTGGGTCCTGCCGCGCAGCAACAGCAGTTGCGCGCGAGCCGCCGCAAGGTCGGCCGGCTTGTCGAACCAGTTTCCGTCGCAGACCAGGATCTGGTCGGCACCGATCACCAGAGCCTCCGGCCGTCGTCCGGCGACGCGGGCGGCTTTCAGCTCGGCAAGCAGCAGCGCGGCATCTTCCGCGGTCGCATTGCCGGCCCGCGCCGATTGTTTCACCGCGTCTTCATCCACCCGGCCCGGTTCGGTGGTGAACGCGACGCCGGCAGCGGTCAGAAGCGCCTGACGCGCGATAGAGGCGCTGGCCAGGACGATAAGCGGGGTCGGGTTCTGCATCATGGAACTACGCCGGTGATTGTTGCAACGATCGGAGCGCCGCCAATGCTCGCCGCCGCCCTGCGACCAGATCGACGATTGGATACGGGTATGAACGACCCAACTCGACCCCCGCAGCCTTCAGCACAAGCGGTGGAGCCTGCCACGGCGCATGGATCTGCTTCGCACCCAGTCGTCGCAGCTCCGGCACCCAGGCGCGCACATAAGCTGCCTCCGGATCGAATTTCTGTCCCTGCAATACCGGGTTGAACACGCGAAAGAACGGTGCCGCGTCCGCCCCGCATCCGGCGACCCATTGCCAATTGGTGCTGTTGTTCGCCAGGTCCGTATCGACCAGCGTGTCCCAGAACCAGGCTTCCCCGTCCTGCCACGGCAGCAGCAGATGTTTGGTCAGGAACGATGCCACGACCATGCGCACCCGGTTGTGCATCCAGCCGGTGTGCCAGAGCTGTCGCATGCCCGCATCGACGATCGGGACCCCGGTGCGGCCACGCCGCCACGCGTGCAACGCCGCGGAATCGTGCCGCCAGGGCATGTGTTGGAATTCCGGGCGCAAGCAATGGTCCGGCAGGTGCGGGTTGTGCCAAAGCAGATTCGCCGCGAACTCCCGCCACAGCAATTCGCCCAGCAGTTTTTCACGTGCACGCGACAGCGAACCGTCGTGCTGCGCCGCGTGCCAGACGGTTGCGACGGAGATCTCACCCCAGTGCAGATGCGGAGACAGCTTCGTGGTGCCATCCCGGTCTGGCCAGTCACGATCCTTGTCGTAGCAGTTCACCCGTTCCGTCAGAAAGTTCTTCAGCCGCCGCATGGCCCCCGTCTCGCCAGGCTGCCAGTTTTCCCTCAGCCCGCCCGCCCAATCGGGATTGGTGGGCAGCAGATGCCAATCGGCAAGCTCGTCGGACCGGCAGATGTCGATTGCGGGAATTCTACCTGGCGTGGGTTTCGGGTTGCCTGGCGGACTGAGATTGCGGTACGCACGCGCGAAATGCGTGTAAATGCGGTACGGCGTGCCGGTATGCGTGCGAACGCTGTCGGGATCGAACAGCGTGGCCGACTGGTGCAAAATCAGTCGGACGCCATCCGCCTCGACAGCGCGAGAGACACGTTGCTCCTGCCGCCGCGCCCACGGCTCGATGCAGCGCATGGCATGAACGGTTCCTGCGCCGACGGCCTTCGCCAATTCAGGAATGATCTCGTCGGCCGATCCACGACGCAGAACCAGGCCGGCGCCGCGCTGTCGCAAATCGTGGCTGAGCGCCGCGAGACTATGGTGCAGCCACCAACGTTGTGCACCGCCGGGCGCCCAGAGTCCGGCGGCATGCTCGTCCAGCACGAAGACCGGAAGCACCCTGGACCCGCAGCGCAAAGCCGCCGATAGCACTGGGTTGTCCGCCAGTCGCAGATCCTGGCGAAACCAGACAATTGAACAGTTTCGTGGGTCGGACACGATAAGACCGCCTTTCACGCAGCATATATACGGGAGGACTCCGATGATGCATCGCCGCCGCAAAAACCGGTTCGCTCTGAACACTGCACTTTTCGTCGGTGCTGCAGCGGGTTTGGTGTGGGCCGGCTCAATAGGCCGGCCGGTCGGAAATCGCCGGGTGCCCGCTCCGACAAAACCTGTCGATCTCGACCAGTATGTCGGTCGTTGGTTCGAATTTGCCCGGTATGACAATCGGTTCGAACGTGGCTGCGAGGGCGTCACCGCCGAGTATTACCGCCTGCCCGACGGACTGATACAGGTTGTCAATACCTGCCGCCAAGGATCACCCGATGGACGAAGCCGCAGCGCAAGAGGTCGGGCAAAAATCGTCCCAGGCTCAGGTAACGCGAAGCTGAAGGTGTCCTTTTTCGGGCCGTTGTTCATTGGCAACTACTGGGTTATGGACCGCGCCGAGGATTATTCGTGGTCCATCGTCGGCGAGAACTCGGGCCGCTATCTCTGGATCCTGACCCGCGCAGCAGTGCCCGATACCGATACGCAGACCGCCTTGGTTCGCCGTTCGGCAGAGCTGGGATACGACACAGGCATGCTACGCTATACACGTCACGCATAGCGGGCGGTTTCACCCGGCACCGGTGAGTGACTGAAACTGCCACGCGCCAGCACCGCATCGCGCCCGCCGAACTGTTCGATGCGCGCGCGCTGATCCTGAAACGCCAGCCGGTTGACCGCCTCGGGATCAACGACACGCCGCAGCAGTGCCTCGCACTCCGCGATCAGGCCCTCCCACCCAGGCACCGCCGCAAGATCGCGCGTTTCCAATGGGTCGGCCTCGACGTCGAAAGGCTGCGGCGGCATCCCGACATAGTGCACATACTTGAACGGACCCTTGCGGATCATGAAAGCGCCGGTCGCCGCGCCGGCGGCGTGATACTCGCTCAGAATGGTGCGATATAACGGCTCGCCCCGAAGAATACCGAACAGGGAATGCCCCGGCAGGTCAGCATCGGCCGGGTCGGCCGCGGCGCCGATGCAATCGAGGATGGTCGGGAAGCCGTCCACCAAACTGACCGGCTCCTTGCATACGACACCGGAC
>DATIMO010000633.1:0-1500 GCA_035475215.1 Acetobacteraceae bacterium
ATCTCGATCCACGGTTCCCATCAGGGCCTGCGGTCACAGACGACCGCGCCAACAGGCCGGACACATGACCGCAAGTGGCCGTTCATGCAGTCACGCGAGAAAACCCTTGCCAGCCGGGGGCCATCCACACATGACGGTGGAAATGGCCGCCATGACGGTGGTGCAGTAGCCGGCCATGATTATGAAGAATGTTTCGCCGTGGTGGCATGATCTGGATCCTCCGCCGCATCGGTGTCTCCATTCTGCTGGTGTGGATCGTCGCCAGCATCGTCTTCCTTGCCATCCGTCTGGTGCCCGGCGATCCAGCCGAGATGCTGCTGTCGCAGGGCGGCGTCGCACCCGACCCCGCGGCCGTGCAGCAACTGCACATCCAGCTTGGGCTCGACCGACCCATCGGCGTGCAATATGCCGACAGCCTGAACCATCTCCTGCACGGCAATCTCGGCCGTAGCCTTCAGGACGACACGCCGGTTGCCGGTGAAATCATGCGACGCCTGCCGCGCACGCTGGAGCTGATCGGCCTTTCGGCGATACTGGCGCTGCTGACCGGCCTTCCCGCTGGCCTGGCTGCGGCGCTGCGGCGCGGCGGCATCTTCGATCGTATCGCCTCGGTAGCCGCCGCGCTCGGGCTTGCGGTGCCAGTCTTCGTGGTCGGCACGCTACTGGTCCTGATCTTCGCGCAAGGCCTGCGCTGGGTCTCGGCCGGCGGCTACGTGCCCCTGATGCAATCGCCCGGCCGGCACTTCGCCCTGTTGCTAATGCCTGCCGTCACGATCGCCTTCGGCCTGTTCTCAACCGTGTTCCGCATGACCCGTGCGGCGGTGCTCGACGTCTCCCAACGTGATTTCGTGCGCACCGCCCGGGCCAAGGGCGTCGGTCGCCGGCGGATCGTGCTGCACCACGTGTTGCGCAATGCGCTGATGCCGGTGATCACGGTGGTGGCGCTCAATCTCGGCACGTTGCTCGGTGGCACCGTGCTGGTCGAGTTCGTGTTCAACTATCCCGGCCTGTCCGGCATGCTGGTGGACGCGGTGAATGCGCGCGACTACCCCGAGGTGCAGGGAATCGTGCTGGTGATCTCGATCCTGTTCGTTGCCCTCAATCTGCTGGTCGATCTGCTGTACGCAGTGCTCGACCCGCGCGTGCGCCGTGCATGAGGCGCATCACCGCCCTGCCGGTCATTGCGGTCGCCGCGCTGGCGCTGATTGCCGTGACGGTGCCGCTGCTGGGCCTGCCCAACCCCACGGCCATGGACGTGGCACATCGTCTCAGCGTGCCGTCCTGGTCCCATTGGCTGGGGCGGGACGAGTATGGGCGGGACGTGTTGTCTCGGCTGTTGTGGGGCGCCCGGGTGTCACTCAGCGTCGCCATATCGGCCAGCGCCGCGGCCTGCATTGTGGGCACGGCACTCGGACTGGCGGGCGGCTTCCTGGGCGGTGTCGTTGAGCTGCTCAGCGTTCGCAGCATGGACGTGGTACTGTGCTTTCCGCCGCTGCTGCT
>DATIMO010000634.1:0-3780 GCA_035475215.1 Acetobacteraceae bacterium
AACCGGACAGTCATGGGACAAGCCCGGTGACGACACAGTGGTGGCGGCGAGAGGCCATGGCGGTGCGAAGTGGTTGATTACATCCTGATCCAGGCGCTGAATGGGCTGGTCATCGGCGTCATCTATGCCGTGATCGCGGCGGGACTGACGGTGATCTTCTCGATACTGAAGGTCGTCAATTTCGCGCATGGCGAAGTCTACATGATGGGCGGCTATTTCGCCTATTTCGCCATCGCCCTTGTCGGCATTCCCCCATTCGCCGCGGTGTTCGTGGCGATGCTGCTGTCATTCGCCCTGTCGGTGCTGTTCGAGCGCAGCTTGCTGACGCCGCTGTACAGCCCGACGACGGAGCGCAAGGGCGATTACGGAATCCTGGTCACCTTCGGCATTTCGATCCTGCTGCGCAATCTCGCCATCATCGTGTTCGGGCCGTTTCCGCTGCGCCCGCCATCGTTCTTTCCAGGCTCGGTGGTGGCCGGCAGTTTCGTGATGAGCTGGGATCGCGTGTTCGCCGCCGGGGCCGGCATCGTCATGCTCGTAGCCTTGCTGCTGTTCCTGCGCCGCAGCGCCTGGGGCCAGGCGCTGAATGCCGTCAGCCAGTCGCGCGAATCCGCCGCCATTGTCGGCATCAACGACCGGCTGGTGTACACGCTCGCGTTCGGACTGGGCGGCGCGCTGGCCGGCGGCGCCGGGGCGCTGGTGGGTCCGATCTACGCGCTGTCGCCGTCGATGGGATTGGTTCCCGATACGCAGGCTTTTGCCATCGTCATCCTGGGCGGCATGGGCTCGGTCGGGGGCAGCATCGGCGCCGGGCTGCTGATCGGCGTGACCGAGGCGCTGTTCGTGGCGCTGTTCCCCGATCCCAGCCGCAGTCTGGCCTACGCCCAGGCGTTCAGCCTTGTCGTGCTCATGGTGGTGCTGCTGATCCGGCCCACCGGGTTCTTCGGGCGCGTCCATCTGGCGATGGATTAGCCCGTGCGTCCGATCAATCTTGGCGGCATCGCGGTGATTGCAGTAGCCGCCGTGGCCTTTCCGCACCTGGTCGATACCTACTGGCAGACCGTCGGGATCCTGGCGATCTTCTACGCGATCGTGGCAGCCAGCTGGGCGCTGCTGGTGGGCTACGCCGGCCAGTTCTCGTTCGGCCACATGGGCTTCGTCTCGCTCGGCGCCTATGGCTCGGCGCTACTGGTGCAGTGGCTGGAGATCCCGATCCCGCTCGGGATGGTTGCGGGCGTGCTGATCTGCACGATATTCGGGGCGGGTATCGGTTTCGTCTGCCTGCGCATGCGCGGCCCGTATCTGGCGATCTTCACCATGGCCTTCTCCGAGGTGCTGCGCATCGTCTTCCTGAGCGAAAACGAGGTGACCGGCGGCGCCGGCGGCCTGGAAGTGGCGCCGCTGTTCCATACGCGATCCAACCTGCCGTCCTATTATCTGGCACTCGGGCTGCTGGCCGCCTCGCTCGGCATCATGTCGCTGATGGTAGCATCGCGCTGGGGGCTGTTCTTCCGTGCGATCCGGGAAAACGAGCAGGCCGCGGCCGCCGCCGGCGTGCGCGTGGTGCGGTTCCGCATCCTGGTCTTCGCGATCTCCAGCGGTTTTGCCGGGCTGGCCGGCACATTCTTCGGCCCGTTCATCGGCATCCTGACGCCGGATATCGGTTCGGTCGATCAGATGGGCGTCGTGGTGGCGATGGCGGTGATCGGCGGCGCCGAAAGCCTGCCGGCCGCAGTGGTCGGCGCGATTTTCGTGGAGGTGCTGTTCGAGGCGCTGCGCGCCTATGGCCAATGGCGGCTTGTGATCTTCGGCGCGCTGCTGCTGCTGACCATGCGTTTCGCCCGCAACGGTCTGCTGGCGCTGGCCTGGGATCAGGCGCTGCGCATCGTCCCCACCCGCCGTCGCCCGCAGCCGGCGAGTGGAGCCGCCGAGTAATGCCCGCCCTGATCGAGGCAGCGGCGCTGACCATGCGCTTCGGCGGCATCACCGCGGTGCGGGAGCTGGATTTCGCAATCGGCGAAGGCGAGTTGGTCGGGCTGATCGGGCCGAACGGTTCCGGCAAGACCACGACGATCAACATGCTGACCGGGCATCTGTCGCCGGCCGGCGGGCGGATCCTGTTGCGCGGCGCGCGCGCGGACGGAATGCCCGCTGATCGTTTCGCGGCGCGCGGCGTCGGCCGCACCTTCCAGATCACCCAGCTCTTCAGCCGGATGAGCGTGCTGGAGAACATGCTGGTGCCAGGGCTGGCGCGGCCACATTCCACGCACGCCGCGGCGCAGCGTCAGGCGCGGTTGCATCTGGAATTTCTCGGCCTGGCGGCGCTGGAAGACGCGCCGGCACGCAACCTGTCCGGCGGACAGCAGAAGCTGCTGGAACTGGGTCGCGCGCTGATGCTGGAGCCGTCGATCCTGTTCCTCGATGAACCGTTTGCCGGGGTCAACCCGTTTCTGCGCGACGAGATCATCCGGCTGGTGCAGACGCTGCACGCCCAGGGGCGGGCGTTCGTGGTGGTGGACCACGATCTGGAGGCGATCCAGCGCCTGGTGCATCGGCTGGTGGTGATGTCGCGCGGGCAGAAGATCGCCGATGGCAGTGTGGCGGCCGTGCGGGACGACGCGGACGTGATCCGCGCCTATTCGGGGGTGTGATGGACGCCCCCGCCCTGACCGCGCGCAATCTGGTGGCCGGCTATCTGCCGGGAATCCATATCCTGAACGGCGTGTCGGTCGATGTGTTTCCGGGCCAGGTCCGCTGCGTGCTGGGTCCGAACGGCACCGGCAAGTCGACCTTGCTGAAGGTGCTGTTCGGGTTCCTGCAACCAATTTCTGGTGAAATCATTGCCGACGGGCGGACGCTGGCCGGGACCGGTCCGCACGAGATGGGACGGCGCGGCATCGCCTATCTGCCGCAACGGCCGAGCGTGTTTCCGTTCCTGCCGGTGGAAGTGAACCTGCGGCTGGGGACCTGGATCTTTCGCCACAACCGCGCCCGGGCGCGCGCGGCGATCGAGCAGGCGTACGAACGGTTTCCGATGCTGCGCGAGCGCCGCCGGCAGGCCGCCGGCACCTTGTCCGGCGGGCAGCAGCGGCAGCTTGAGATCGCCCGCGCCTTGCTGACGGACCCGGGCATTTTCCTGATCGATGAGCCGACGGCCAGCATCGAGCCGCGCATCGCCGCGCAAATCTACGGGCTCATCGAGGGGCTCGCACGGGCTGGAAAGTCGGTGCTGCTGGTCGATCAGAACATCAAGGGGGCGCTGGAGATCGCCGACCATGTGTATGTGATGCGGACCGGATCGCTGTTCGCCGAAGGTCCGCGGGCCGACTTCGCCGATGACGTCGAAACGCTGGTGAGCCGTTGGCTTTATACGCGGGACCCGTCCGGCAGCCCGTAGGGCGAGACAGGCTGGATGCGCCGGGTAATGGGTCTTGCGTATGGTGACGCATCTCTACGTGCCGGCACCGCTTTACCGGCGCCGCGAGCATCCCTAAACAGATTGCCAGACGCTCGGAGTGCGCGAGTGGCGAAATGGTAACCGCAGGGGTCTCAAAAACCCCCGGAGGAAACTCCTTGCCGGTTCGAGTCCGGCCTCGCGCAGAACTGCCGCGGCGACGACCCCTCCCCCGGCCCCTCCCACAAGGCAGGGCTATCGCATTTGGCTGAGCAGTGTGAACAGCTGTGCCTCGCTCCACCCGGCACGCTTGATTTTGCGCCGGATCGCCATCTTGCGCGCATCGTGCTGCAGCAGGCTCAGAACAAGCCGGCGCAGGATGGCCA